>NZ_DFOZ01000011.1:67102-78892 GCF_002377005.1 Limnobacter sp. UBA3528
TCTGTTTGCTGTGCTGCAACATTGAAGGATTATTGTGCATCAGTTCTAACCAGGTTTCAAACCAAGTCACCAGTAAAGTCTGGTTTTTACGCTCTACACTCCCTTTAAATGGGTCAAATGCAGTGTTCCGCAAATGGCGTGAAGCGGCCAATATTTTGAGCAATGGGTAAATCCATGGGCCCAGTTTTATTTTTTTCGGCCGGCTGCCGTGCCCTGCCAGCCACGTTGGAGCGAAGTGAAAGTACAACTTCGCACCCGGTTCAAATTGCGCCATGGTCTGTTCTTGCCACTCAGGGCTGGTGTGCAGGCGAGCCACTTCAAACTCGTCTTTGAAAGCCAGTAATTTGAAATAGGTGCTGCACAGGCGCATCCATTGGTGCTTCAAACCCTGAGAATCAAACATTGCGCGCAATGGCAACACTTTGGCGGCATAGCGCGCCGCCAGTTGCTCGTTTTGATAATGCGCTAACTCGGTTTGATAGCGGCTCAGTTTGTCCTCATCACTTTCAAACTGACCACTGGGTGCAACATTCTTTTCCAGCATCTGCTCAAGCAAACCGGGCTTTGAGACCGCCACGCGGCCCGCATCAAAGGCCAACAGGTTTTCATTCACCTTCACGCCGTTCAACTCAATCGCCTTGCGCAGGGCTGCCAGCTGCAAAGGCAGGCAACCACGTTGCCAGGCGGCGCCCAGCAGCAGTGCATTGGCATATACGGTGTCGCCAAACAGTTTTTCGGCCAGCCATTGAGCACGAATCGATGTGTAACGTTGCCCTGGGTTATTCAAGGCCCCGGTTATGTCGGCATGCATTTGTTCAACCGGAGCGCACCAGTCGCGCTGAGTAATAAAATCGGCTGTCGGCTGTGTGTCGGTATTCACGATTGCAAAAGCCTGGCTGTTGAGCAGCTCCAGCGTTTTTTCATGGGCCGACACCACCAGGTCGCCGCCAATCATCAAGTCGGCCTCACCCACAGGAATTCTGGACGAGGCCAGGGTGTGACCCGCTGGGGCAAACTGCACATGAGAAAACACGGCACCGCCCTTTTGCGCCAAACCAGCCATGTCCAGCGCCAAGGCCTCCATACCCTGCAAATGAGCAGCCATGCCCAGCCATGCGCCAATGGTGACTACACCAGTGCCGCCCACGCCATTGATCAAAACAGCATAACGTTGATCCAGTTCATCGGGATGAATGTGATATTGCGGCTCAGCAAGACTTTCGCAAACTTTGACAAGCGCACTGTGATGCGTCGAAACATCCGGCTTTCGCAATTCACCACCCTCCACCGTCACCAGGCTTGGGCAAAGCCCCTCAAGGCAACTGTAGTCTTTGTTGCAGGTGGATTGATTGATCGTGCGCTTAACGCCCCAGGGCGTTGATACAGGTTCGATCGACAAACAATTGGAATGTTTGGAACAGTCGCCACAACCCTCGCACACACGCGGGTTGATCAACACGCGCTTGGCTGGGTTCGGAAATTGCAATTGGCCCGTGACCAGATCAGTGCGCTTGCGCCTTCGGCGTTTTTCCGAGGCGCAGGTTTGCTCATAAATCAGCACTGTGGTGCCCTGGATTTCACGCAGCAATCTTTGAACGGTGTCCATGTCGCGGCGGTGAAACACTTCAGTGCCCTCGGCCTTCGGGTCGTTTGGCAAGTTGCGCAAGTGCAATGCAGGGTTGTCACTGACCACCACAATTTTGGCCACGCCCTCAGCCGCAAGCTGGCGGGTTAGTTGTGGCACGGTGAGTGTGCCATCCAGGTGTTGTCCGCCCGTCATGGCCACCGCATCGTTGTAAAGCAACTTGTAGGTGATATTCACACCCGCAGCAATGCTGGCGCGAATGGCCAAAATACCAGAGTGAAAATAAGTGCCATCACCCAGGTTGGCAAACACATGTTGAGTGTGCGTAAAAGGTGCCTGCCCTATCCAGGGCACACCCTCGCCGCCCATTTGTGTATAAGTTTGAGTATTCCGATCCATCCACACGGCCATGTAATGGCATCCAATACCAGCCATGGCACGGCTGCCTTCAGGCACTTTTGTCGAGGTGTTGTGCGGGCATCCTGAACAAAAATACGGTTTACGTTCCACGGGCAAATGTGCTGAATGCCCTACCTCATGGCTGTGCTCGATCGTGGCGATGCGATTGTCAATCAAGGTTTTAATGTCGGCAGGCAACTGCATGTGCCGCAGGCGTTTTGCAATGGCCACGGCAATCAGGGCAGGATCGAGCTCGTAGTGACTGGGTAATAACCAGTTGCCTTGCGGCAAAGACCATTCTCCGCCCTCGCGACCATCCTCCGACAGTCTTTCGTCAAACTTGCCGTACACCTTGGGACGAACATCCTCACGCCATGCGTAAAGCTCCTCCTTGATTTGGTACTCCACGAACTGGCGCTTTTCCTCAATCACAAGAATTTCCTGCAAACCCCTGGAAAATTCACGGATACCCACCGCATCAAGTGGCCATACCATGCCCACCTTGTACACCCGCAATCCGATTTCGGTGCAACGCTGTGGGTTCAACCCCAAATCGCTCAGGGCCTGCAAAGTGTCCTGAAACGCTTTGCCTGTGGCCACAATACCGAAGCGGGCGACGGGCGAATCAATCACTGTTTTGTTGATGCCGTTGGCCCTGCAAAAAGCAAGCGCTGCATACAATTTGTGATCGATCAAACGGGCTTCCTGGGCCAAAGCAGTGTCGGGCCAGCGAATGTTCAAACCGCCTTCAGGCATCGTGAAATCGCCGGGTAACTCAAACTGGTATCGCTTGGGATCAATATCAACCGTCGCCGAGCACTCCACCACATCGGCCACTGCCTTCATGCCAACCCACACGCCGGCATAGCGACTCATCGCGTAGCCCAGTACACCGAAGTCGAGAATTTCCTGCACATTGCTTGGAAACAGCACCGGGATCATCGCGGCTTTCAACACATGGTCAGACTGATGAGGCAAGGTGGAGCTTTTCGCGGCGTGGTCATCACCCGCCACCAGCAACACGCCACCGTGTTTGGAGGTGCCTGCTGCGTTGGCATGTTTGAACACATCCAGGCTTCGGTCCACACCCGGGCCTTTGCCATACCAAAGGCCAAAAACACCATCGACGGTTGCGCCTTGGAACAGGTTAAGTTGTTGACTGCCCCACACGGCGGTGGCGGCGAGGTCTTCATTCACACCGGCCTGAAAGTGAATGTTTGCAGGCTTCAAAAATTGTTGTGCCGCCCAAAATGCCTGGTCCACTCCGCCAAGGGGTGACCCTCGATAACCCGACACGAATCCGCCTGTGTTCAAGCCATTCATGCGATCCAGCTGTGACTGAAGCAACATGAGTCGCACCAGGGCTTGCGTGCCCGTCAGGTAAATTTTTCCTTGGGAGAGGGTGTATTTGTCACTGAGCGTGACTGCGCGGTACAGCGGGTACTGAGGGGCATTCATGACCACTTTCCTCCACGAAACGGATGAGTTTCTGCGAGTGCGAGGTGCCTGGTAACTGCCTTGTGAGCAACACGAGGCTCTGTTTGAGTGTTACACAGAGCCCGCGAGCGTTCAAGCCCCTTGGTCGGGTTGAATGTCTTTCACATTGTCCACGTTGAACATTTCCTCTGGCCTTGGGTAACTTTTCTTGGTTTTACGGGCTGGTAATTTTTCACCAGAAAACATTTCAACCGCAGTGCGCGCAACTTCTTTGGTATCCAGCGCAGCATAGGCAGACACAACAGCTGCGCCAGCCAAAGGCACAATTCGGGATGCGGTGCGTTTGGCCACTCGCTCAAACACCACTTGCCCAATTTGTTTGGTGACCCGAATGGCAACATCACGGCTGCCACTGCGGGTGAAACGGTCGATCAAATCAAGTACCGATTTGCCTGTTTTCTCTTCATGCTCCAAGGGAATTGATCGTTCATACTCACGCACAGCCGTTCCCGCAACATGGCTGAACAGGCACGTCATCAAATCTTGCTCAGTCAAAGGTTTTTTGTGACCAAACGCCACAGCGATGTCTGCCACCATTTGTGCCTGAATACGCCACACAATAATAAGGTCGGGCAACACGGTGAGCATGCCCAGGGGACCCACTGGCAAGGCCAAGCTACCCGACACAGCAGCCGCCTTCGCGCAGGCCTTCTGCGTAATTTCTTTTGAACGCTCATAGGGGCGTTTGGCTTTGCCTGGCTCTTTGGAAACGGGCACTCCACCGGTGACTAGACCGATTACGGCATGGAGGGGCCCCATTAGGGCTCTGGGTAAATTGGTCTTTTGCATGAATAATTCATCAAAGGCAAATTGTTTCTAATAGTACTAATCAACAAGTCACAGACTTGGTTTACTATCGTAACTCACAAGGAGTAATCAGTTTGGGGGTATTTCCCTAGGATTGCTGTGGTCCTTGGGGTCAAAATTGTGAATAGACGGTGCAATTCACGGTCTGATTGTGGTTTTGATCCATTTGGAGTACCCCTAATATGGGGGAATTCGACCTAGAGTTCGATGTTTTCACACAGGAGTGAATGTCATGAGCAAAGCAGCAAACAAGCAGTTGGTTTTGAAACGTAAAGAAGAAGGTGCCTCCTTGATCGAGTACGCAGTAATCGCGGCCTTGGTAGTAGCGCTGGCAGTGGCTGGTTTTAGCGTGCTAGGCGATGGTCTGGGAGATGCGTTCAGCGCTATCAGCAATTTGTTGACTGGTTCTGCTGGCGAAATTAGCGATTAATGTGAACAGCCGCTGGGCCAACCAAAAAATGAAACTCATATTTGGGAACCGAACAAACCAAAATGGAGCTCAGCTAGTAGAGTTGGCATTGATGTTACCAGTTGTTCTCACAGTCATTTTTGCGATTGTGGGTTACAGCCTGTTGTTCATGGTGCAACACACGCTGAGCTCAGCCGTATCTCAGGCTGCGCGAAGCGTGGCTGTTGCGGGAAGCACAGCCGACCCGGAAGCTGCGGCCAGGCAATTGTTGTTGAATTCCCTGCCCAGCGCGATGTACCCGGCAGGCTTTAGTTTTTCAACAGACCAATTGGCCGGTGCAGCAGATTGTGGCAACGCCTTGGGCGCGGGCACCAACCCAGCCCTCAGTTGCCTGGAATTTCGGGGAGTTTTCAATATTTCCGAGAATTCGTTTTTGTCCAACATTCCTTTTGCAGATACTTTTTTTCCAGAACAACTCAGCGCCAGCGCTGTGGTTCTGTACCAGAACACCGACGCACTGTAATTTCTTCCGGGAGCCCTTCGCGACATGTCAGGAAAAACAAAAATATTCGCACTGCTGCTATTGGGAATCGGATTGATTTTCATGGTGATGGCCTTTTTGTCTGGCCAAAACGTGAAGAAAGGCGGAGAAGCCATCAAAACCGCAATTGAGCGTTTCCCGGTGGTCGTCAGCACTGTTGAAATTCAGTTTGGAAAGCCCGTAACACCTGAAATGCTGAAGGTGGAGAAATTTGCCATCGCCCCCAGTGGCGCCTTCACGGACATTGGCGATGTGATCGGTAAAAAACCATTGTTCAATATTGGCAAAGGCTTGCCAGTGACCAACCAGTATTTTGAATCGGGTGCCGTCGCGGCTGAGGTGCGTGAAGGTTACCGCGCTTTTGCCCTGCGTCTGGATGAGAACAACGTGGCCACCGCCAAAATCAAGGCAGGTGACTATGTCGATGTGTTTTCGATCTTCAAATCCAACAGTCGTGATATTGAAGAAACCATTTCTCGTTTGATCATGCCCAAGCTGCGCGTTCTGTCGGTAGGTTCACAACTGGTGAATGCACCTGAGACAACGAATGCCGCCAATGAGAAAGACGTCAACAATCGCCCAGTTCGATTGAAAGCGATGATGGTTGAAGTACCCACTGCTGACATCAACACCTTGGCGATTGCTCAAACCCAAGGCGAATTGTTTGTGGTGTTGCGCAGCCCCGACGAAGAAGAATTGCCTGACATAAGCAAGTACCCTCAACCGGACACTGTACTCAAGCCGGTTCCCGTTAAAGGCCCTGACGGCAAAGTACTGAAGGTGCAACCTCCAATTGAGCTGAGTCCAAGTGACAAAGCATTTGCGGGAACCTCGTTGGGCAACACTGTGCTGCCAGGCAGCGGCAACACCAAAGACAACAAAAAACCCGCGCAAACTACCCAACGCATGGCCGAGCCGGCCACTGTTGAAGTTATTCGCGGTGGTGAAACAACCCGGGAAACAGCGCGATGAACAAGAACAACATCACTTTGAAAAGCGTGGTCGCAGCAATTTCATTGGTGGCCTGCGCTGGGCTGATCAGCCCTCAGATGGCTGTGGGACAAACGCCCGCTGCACCCAGCAGCGCCGCACCTTTTGTGCTCACCTTGAGCACCGGTTTTCAAAAAGTCATCAGCTTGCCCGGAATACCGGCACGGGTGTCGATTGGCGACCCTACGATTGCCTCTGTGACGGTGCTTAAACCCACCGACCGCGGTGGCAAAAATGCTGGCGTATTGGTCACCGGTTTGAAAACCGGTTCGACATCCCTGTTGATTTGGGACCGTGGTGCCAGCATGGCCCGGGTGATCACTGTGGCTGTCACTGGCAAAGCCGCTGAGACGATCTCCAACTTGAAAGACTTGAACCTTGAAACCGAAGGACAGGTGTTGAAACTGTCAGGCTCCACGCCCAATGTCAGTGCCTATCAACAAGCGAGGGAAAGTCTCATTAAACCCGGCAGTGATGGAAAGCCTGCTGAACTGATTGACCAGGCCACAATCCAGACATCGGGCACCGTGCAGGTCGATGTGAAAGTGGTTGAATTCACCCGCAGTGAACTTCAGAGACTTGGCATTAATTTAACCGGCCAATTCAACGGAGGAGAGTTCACTTATCAAATAGCAAACCCCGGCGCTTCGGGTGGCTCAGTTGCCAATGCGTTTGGATTAACGTTAAGCAACTTGGCGGGAGACCTCACCGCGAATTTGAATATCCTCCAAGCCGACGGTTACGCCAAAGTGCTTGCCGAGCCATCCCTGATTGCCCAATCGGGTCAAGATGCATCGTTTCTAGCGGGTGGCGAGATTCCAATCCCAGTGCCCTCCGGCAACGGCACCATTGGCATTGAATACAAAAAGTTTGGTGTGGGCCTGAGTTTCACACCCACAATTTTGTCGAACAAAACAATTGCCTTGAAAGTGTCACCCGAAGTCAGCGATCTCGACTTCTCTCGCGGCACCTCCATTCAAGGCGTGCTGGTTCCCGCCATTTTGACTCGCCGTGCAAGCACGACTGTTGAACTGGGCGAAAACCAAAGCTTTGTGATCGGCGGCTTGATTAGTCGAAACATTATTGCAAACGCCAACCGTGTGCCCTGGTTGTCTGAAATTCCGATTCTGGGTGCCTTCTTCAAGGGCAACACCTACAGCCGGGAAGACAAAGAATTGCTGATTATTGTGACACCGCGTTTTGTAAAACCCCGTGCAGCAGACGCACCCGCTTTGGCCCTTCCAGGTCAAAACGTAGGTATGCGCCCGCGCAGCGTGTGGGGCCAACTCTTCCTGCCTTCCGCACAAGAGCCTGTTCCTGGCTTCACGACCAATTAAGGGGAATTAGCGATGCAACAAAGCATGCCCCGAATATTGTTCATCAGTGGGTCTGACGCCAACTGGCTTTGGTTGTCAGACGCAGTGGGTGACCGTTTCATGCTGGTGCGCGAATCGGGCACCTTCAGTGAAATTACCAAACGCGTGGGCCTGGTATCGCCCAGCATGGCCGTGGTGGATTACTCTCCCCAAGTGGGCCTGGACGCCAGCCTGATCGTGAAAGAACTGCGCGAGCTGGCCCCCGACCTACCTGTTGTGGCCATGGGTTCAAAAGACTCGACTGAAGATGTGGTCAATGCGCTGAGATCGGGTGTGAAAGACTTTTTGAGCCTCGACTCCAGCGCTGGCGAAGTCACAAAAATTCTGACAGGCGTGGTTGAAAAAGCGCCCAAACAAAGCAACGAGCGCAAGGGCTACGCCTTGGTGGTACTGGGTGGGCGGCAAGGTGTGGGCTCCACCACACTGGCTGTTAACCTGGCTGTGCAACTGGCCAAACAAAACAAAGACAGCACGTTGCTGCTGGATTTTGGTTTGCCCTTGGGCGATGGTCTGGTGCACCTTCCTGCGGAGGACAAACAAGGCGCCATGGACTTTGTGGAATGCGTGCGAAACCTCAAAAGGTTTGATGCAACACTCGCAAAAACTGCCTTTCGCCGCAACAATGCCACGGGTGTGGCCATACTTTCACTGCCGCGAAACCTCGCGGACTTGCGTGATATTTCCGCGTCTGACGCCTTGAAATTTCTGAACCTGATCAAATCATTTTTCGAGAACATCGTGATTGATTTGTGCGGGTTCTCGAACATTGAATTTGTGGCCAGCCTGCTGCGAAGCGCCGACGCAACCATGGTGCTGACACCACAGTCGGTGCCGGGCATTGTGACTGCCGCCGAATTGATCAAAAGCCTGAACGACAAGGGCATTGCGACCCAGACATTTGACTTGGTGGTTACGCCTTATCACAAAGATGTTGCGCTGGATGCAGAATCAATTGCCAAGAAACTGAACATTGAAACCGTACACACCCTGCCCGACCGACGCGCACCACTAATCAATGCGGTGAATGGCGGCCAGGTGCTGTCTGCAGCTGATTCAAAAGATCCCTATGCCAAAGCAGTGGCCCAGTTGCTCGACAAAGTGAATGCAAACCGCAAACACATGGACGGCCAAGGCGGCCTTGCCAGTACTTTCAAGAAATGGTTCAACAAATGAGTGAAATCATTTTCGGCCAGGAAGCGCCGCCCCCAAAACCCAAAGAACCTGAGCACGCCGAAGGTTCAGTGTCCAATGCTGCAAATGCCGTAGAAGACTTGCAGTTTGCCACCGCGAAAGTCAGCGAAATGGACTCTGCAGTGCTGGCCGATGTCAAAGAAATGGCCCATGAACACATTTTGGCCATCATCGAAAAGAAAGGCGCTACCTTTGCCAAAATGGACAACAGTGCCCTTGAAAAATTTATTCAAGGTGAAGTGCAAAGCCTGATTTATGGCAAGCAGATTCCATTGAATGACTCTGAGGTGGCCTTCGTGGCCGACTCGTTATACAAGGAAATTGCAGGCTTTGGCCCACTGGAAGATTTGCTGGCTGACCCCAACGTTGAAGACGTGATGATCAACGGCTACAAGGACGTGTATGTGTCCAAAATGGGTCGTATGGAACGTGTTCAGGCTCGCTTTGTCGACAATGCACACCTGCTGCGAATTGTTCGCCGTATCCTGGCACCGCTGGGTCGCCGGCTTGATGAGTCCAGCCCCATGGTCGACGCCCGCCTGCCCGACGGCAGCCGGATCAACGTCATTATTTCCCCACTGGCCCGTGATGGCGTGGTGGTGTCCATTCGTAAATTCAGAAGCACCCCGCTGCGCGCTGAAGACCTGATGGGCTTGGGCACCTTTGATGCCCGTGTGTATGAATTGATGCAGGAAGCCGTTCGCAAACGCTGCAACCTGGTGGTGAGCGGTGCAACATCCACGGGTAAAACCTCCATGTTGAACGTATTGGCTGAATTTATTCCAGCCGGCGAACGTTTGATCACCATTGAAGACACGGCAGAATTGCAACTGAACCACCACCATGTGGTTCGACTTGAAAGCCGCCCGGGTGGTCACGAAGGTGCAGGTGCAATTTCAATTCGCGACTTGGTCAAAAACAGCTTGCGTATGCGTCCCGACCGCGTGGTGGTGGGCGAAGTACGCGGCGCCGAAGTGCTGGACATGCTACAGGCGATGAGCACGGGTCACGATGGATCCATGGGTACCATTCACGCCTCGACGCCCCGCGATTGCCTGCACCGATTGGAAATGTTGTCTGGCTTTGCTGGCTTTACCGGCAATGAAATGAGTTTGCGCCGACAAATTGCCTCGGCGCTCGACCTGATTGTTCAAATTGTTCGTCTGCCTTCTGGCAAACGCCGCATTTACAGCATCACGGAAGTGGCCGGCATTGTAGATGACAATATTCTGCTTCAAGACCTGTATCGCCATGAAAGCCGACTCGGCCCCGATGGGCAGGAGCTGGACAACTGGGTACCCGTGGTGCCCTACCCCAAAAACCCGAAAATCTCGCACATCCGCCTGACATGACATTCGGACTGATCGCCGCTGCCTTGGTATTCATTTCTCTGGCCCTGCTGTTGCTGGGCCGGGGTGCTGAAGAACAAAACCGCAAACTGGCGGAAAGCCGACTGGATGTAGCACTGAGCAAGTCCAGAGACCCACTGGCGCTGGAAAAAGACCCCCTGCGCAAAAAATACATTCCGCAATGGATCACAGACAGCCTGATTTCAGCCGGCCTCGTGATTGATCGAACACTCGGCATTCGCGTTGCCATGTTCACGCTGATACCGGCGCTCGCTGCCTTTGTTTTTCGGGGAGCGGCCAGCGCAGCAGGTGCACTCATTCTCGCCATCCTGGGCATTGCCGCCTATGTGCTGTATCGCCAGCGCAAACGCAGACTTCAAATGCTGGGGCAATTGCCCAACTTTCTGGACGGTGTGGTGCGTGTCAGTGCAGTAGGTTACAGCCTGACCGTGTCGTTCAACACTGCGCTTGAAAATGCCGAACAACCCCTGAAAGAAGCGCTGGGTCTGGCAGTTCAAATGCAGTATGCGGGCTTGGAACTGGACCAGGCCATGCACCGACTGGCGCGGGTGTATGGGCTGAGCGAATTCAAACTGATTGCCTCTGTGGTAGCGCTGGCGCTGAACTATGGTGGCAAGAGCGATATTTTGCTGGGCCGCCTTGCGCAGTACCTGCGCGACCGCGAACAACACCATCAGGAAATGCTGGCGATGTCATCGGAAGCCCGCATGTCAGCCGTGTTCATGTGCTGCTTAACACCGGCATTGGCCGGCATTATCCTCACGCTGAACCCGGCCTACCTGGGCACCATGTGGAATGACGACACCGGGCGCATGTTGCTGTTTGTTGCAGGTATCTTGCAAATTGCTGGCGCTGCGATCATCTATCGCATGGTCAAGAGCATTTAAGGGCGCCATTATGGACATGAACACATTACTGGCGATAGGCATCTTCCTGCTGGGTCTGGGTTTTGTCGGGCTGGCGTGGAGCCTTCTCAGCCAAACCAGCCGCAAAGAAAAAGCGCTGGCCCGAATTGATGAATACACCGAACTGCGCCGCAAGGTACAAAGTTCGGCGAATATGCGAAACCAGGTTCCAACCAGTGTGCTGACAGGCCGCATTGAGCGACTTGGTCAACAATTCAGCAAAACAAAAGCCTTCACTTACTTCGTTGAAGAAGAAGACAAAAAACTGCTGGGCCGTGCCGGTTTCGGACGCGAAGAAGACCTCAGCCGATTTGTGCTCATTCGTATTGCACTGGGTCTTCTTGGCTTGCTAATTGGACTTTTCCTGAACTGGGATGCCGATTTTGGTGCCATCCCCATGATTCAGGTCATCGCAGTCACAGGCATCGGTTTTATGGCGCCCAAGTGGTACCTGAAAACGGTTGGAGAAGGCCGAGAGGCTGCATTTGAACGGGAACTCGTGGCTGTAGTGGACGTAATGCGTTTGTTGCAAGGCGTAGGCTTGAGCGTGGATCAATCCATCGAGGTCATGACCTCACAACTCTACGATCTCGTGCCGATCACGGGCCGCATGTTGCGACGGTCTCGTGCCCAAGTGAAGTCGGGGGTGCCCTGGATTGTGATGTTGAAACGAATGAGCAACATGTATTCAAGCGACGAATTCAAATCATTCGTGCAGGT
>NZ_DFOZ01000011.1:79283-99616 GCF_002377005.1 Limnobacter sp. UBA3528
GAAAAAGAAAGAGCCAACGCCAAAGAAACAATGGGCAAACTGACTGTTAAACTGACTGGTGTGATGGTGATCACCATGCTGCCAGCCTTGCTGATCATGACTGGCGGCCCCGGTATCATCTCCATTATTCGTGCATTTGAACGGGTTGGAGGTTAAAGCGTGTTGAGCAGTCGTTTAATTTCAGGACAATTCAGTCGACAACTGGCCACAGTGGCCTTGCCATTGATTCTGGCCGCGTGTGCAACACCGCAGCAGTCACCCAATGCCCCTGCGCCGGCACCCGAGCCCGCAATTACGCCCAGCGTGCCCAACATCAGTGCCACCAGCCCCACGCAAGATGCATTGATCGAAGCCGAACGCAAAGAACTTGACCGGGAAGACGAACAAACCAGAAAAGCCCGCGCCGAACGCGAGAAAAACCTGCACCTGAAACTTGTTCAAACCATGATTGAACAGGACAACGCCTACGCAGCCCTGGCCCACCTGGATGCTTACGACCAGAAATGGGGATCCGATCGGCAAAGCAAACAACTGCGCGCCGATTCACTGCGAAAAACCAGCCAGCTGGACCAAGCCGAGCTGGTTTACAAATCACTGCTGAGCGGACAAGGTCAACAAAAAAGCGGGCCGGTTTGGTATGGCTTGGGCAAAGTGGCCATTGAACGAGGCGACTTGAAAACCGCAGCAACCCGACTGGAGAAATCCATTCAGGTTGACCCGCTGAACATCAATGCCTACTCGGACCTGGGTTTGGTGTACTTGCTGGAAGGCCAGAAAGAACCGGCTTACAACACGCTGATGAAAGCCAATCAACTGGCCAGCGGCGATTCGAAGATCATGGCCAACCTCGCCTTGTGGGGCCTGGTATTTGATGATTTCAACATGGCCATGGACATCGCAGACCGACTGCAATGGTCTGACAACACCCGCAACCAGGTGATGTCGCAAGCCAATTCCATCAAACGGCGTTTTGACGCCAAAGGAAATACCCAATGAACTCAAGCAAGCAATGGATATTGGCAGCCGTGTTAAGTGCCTCCCCCTTGTTGGTTGCCGCGCAGGACGCTGCGCCCACGACAAACCAAGGCTCATCGTACATTTCCGGCACCACCGATGCGGAAACTGGCCTAAGCACCCGCACCTGGCTGAAAGAGCAGGCCGAGGGAATTAACAGGGGCGAGGTTGAAGCCTACAGTGCTGAATCAGCCGGCAAAGCCTACCGGGCGTACACCGATTCAATTGGTTCCAAAGACCAAAAAGCACCGGTGTCTCAGGTTTCAACGATCAAGACCAACTAAATTCTTACGTGCTGCGCCTGCTACTCAAACTGCTGTCTTTTGTCACTGGCCAACGGCTGCTGACACCCGAGCAGGCCGCAAGCCAACAACTTGAACTCAACGACCTGCGCAGCAAACAGGCTGCACTGGAATCACTGTCCAGCAAACTGCGCAGCGAGATGAAACGCCAGCAAGCCCTGGCACACGAACAGTTAAAAGAAACCAAAAGTTCACATGAACAAATACTGTCCGCCCGGCAGTCTGAAATTGACAGCCTGAAAGAATCACTGGGTCAACTGAATCAAAGTGTCGACATTGAAACCCAGCGACAACTGAAAGAGAACAACGATTTACTCAGTCAGTTGAACTGGTTGTCTGGCACCATTGCCCACGACTTCAGGGCCCCACTTCGCGCCATCGATGCCTACTCTTTTTTCCTGGCCGACGACCTGGGCGAGAACGCGCCGCCCGAGGCCAGCCAGTCACTGGAAGAAATTCGCCGGAACGGCAAACGCATGGGTGTACTGCTGGACGCCCTGATTGAATACCTGCGTCTCGGTGTTTGCCCATTGAATGTTCAACTGCACGACCTCAACGAGACACTGGTGCAGGTGGTCAACGAGCATTTCGACTTTTCGCCGGTGCCAATTGAAATCCAGGTTCAAGGCAAATGGCGATTTGACAAGCCAATGATGATGAAGGCATTCAAAGAGTTGATTGACAACGCTGTGAAATTCTCCAAACCGGTGGAGTCTCCAAAAGTCATTATTCGGCAAAGCAGCCCAAATAATCTCGAAATTATCGACAATGGTGTGGGGTTTTCGGAAACACACGATGCCCAGAAATTTCAACTGTTTCACCGCATGCATGGCAATGACGAGTTCGAAGGCGAAGGCATTGGCCTGGCCACCGCCGAGCGCATTGCCTCTCGCCATCACATCGCCCTGAAATTAAACCGCGTGGGCAATCAAACAGTGGCCAGCTTGCAACTGCCTGAACGCGGATCGTTCTAAACCACCTTGGACAACAACTCCAGCAGGCCGGGTAATTTGCCAAGGTCTCGCCTGGGCAATGCATTGCGCACCTTGTTGCCATCGGTGGAGGTGTCGACCAATGCAGCGCCCGGGCCTGGAGAGGGCAAATTGCGAAACACCAGTACCACCGGGCTGATTGCGGTTTCACCCCGAATCAGGCTGCAACCAATCTGATTGCCGGTTAACTGCACCAGGCTGCCAGCCGGGTAAATTCCCAACTCCTCAAGAATGATGGCAGTGAAACAGCTGTACAAGTGGTCCGCATGGGCAAACAGGTCTTTTACAGCCTGCTCCGCCGTGAAATTGCTGCGGTAGTCGCGCTGGGCCATTCTTGCATTGAACGAATCGCACACACTCAACAGCACAGAGCCCACATTGTTGTTGGGTATCTGGTTCGGATACCCCGAACCATCGGGCAACTCGTGGTGCATGCGCACCGATTCAATCCAGATTTCATCCTTTACACCCAGCAACTTCAGTTTGTTGGCGCTTTGCTCCGGATGTTTGCGAATGGTTTCTCGCTGGTCTCGCGACAGTGGTTCAGTTTGAGCCCGCAAACGCGCCTGCAAAGTCAACATGCTGATGTTCATGGTCAACGCGGCTTTCAAATGCGAACTCAACTCGCCCTCTGAAAACCGGTTGCTGCACAAACCCACTCGAAACAGGGTCAAGGCCACCAGCATATGGTGCATCACTGGATAATCGTCAGCCGTGTGCCAGGCCAGGTAAGCGTAAGCAAGGTCGAAGTGATGAATAGCGATGTGCTTGAACCGCCCAGCGAGCTCGTCCATCACCAACACGAAAGTTTCAGGCTCTTCATCCACCAAGGCTTTGGACAACACCTTGTAACAACAATCCAGTTCTTCAAACAGATCCTGCGCTTGAAGGTATAGCAAAGTGGATTGAGTCAGTTCAGTTTCCAGCGCAACCAGGCTTTCCCCAGCCATGCGCGTACCCGGGTTGTAATGCTTGCCGGAATAAAGATACAAATGCTCGGGCGACAGTGACTTGCGTTGCAACAAAGGTTGCACCACCTGGGCATCTGAAATATTGATCAACATGGGGCAGACTCCTATTCGTCATGTTGATAACGAGTGGCTTGCCCAAAAGAAGATCGCCCGATCGGTGGAGTCCGTTTCAGGGATCTGCTGAACTGAGTGAAAAAAAGTGGTTTATTCGGAAAGTGGACAGACAGGCAAAGGTGAGATTCTTGGATCAAGTCAGATTCAGGTTCACCACCATGCAAGCCATACAACTGCACGCCACCCCAAAACACGACTTCCGCTTCCCGGAAACGGTTGAGCTTCAAATGGCTGCGCCATTGCTAGACAGCGACACCAACCTGGACGATGCATTGGCCTTGGTTCTGAATGCTGTCAGACAAAGCAAAAACCCGCATGCCATGGACGCACTGGGCGCCTTGCTGGGCTATATGGAAACCCTGGAAAGAAAACAGTTGAGCAGCCAAGGTACCCAGAACTGGGTGACCCTGGCCAACCCCATCACCATGAGCCTTTAACGTACTGTCGAGTACGAACAGCGATCAACAACACCAGGCCTTGCGCCAGAAAACCAAGTCCGCTCCACATGGGCAATGACAAGCCCAACAGGGGTGGAAATTCATCGGTGCACAAACCATCAGCAACAAACATATCGGGCCAGTACTGAACCCAAGGCAAGGCATTCAAAGTGTTTTGCAGGGGGTCGACGCCACAGGTTTGAGAAGGGTTGGACAACACCCACACGTGATAAAAAGCCACACCCGCCCCGGCCAGAAACCCCAGCAGCGTCAACAACACAAACACCGATGACCACATGCTTTTTTTGCTGGTCAAACCAATGCCGAGAAAGCCCAAGGCAGTTGCCAGGTAAGCGTAACGCTGAATAATGCACAGCGGGCAGGGAAACCATTCTTTGCTGATTTGAAAGAACAGTGCAGCCCCAAGCGCACCGAAACTAATGGCCAGGCCCAGGCTGGCCCAAGGCCGTGCGGAAGAATATTGCATGATTTATTGCTTGCTTTGTACCCAGTCCTGGGTCGATTGAAAAATAGCACTCATGGCCGACAGGTAGCGCCTGGTTTCCTCACCAAGTGGATTGTGCTCCATGCACAAAAAAGCGAACCTCAGTTTCTTGAAGCCTATGGTGCCTGCGGCTCCGGCGCTTCGGTGCGCCATGGATTTAAACGCTTTTTCCTCGATGGAGAAAGGATCAAAACCAGGCACAAACCAGATTTCACGCGTTTCTTCGAAAAACTCCTGTGCGAATTCCTGCAGCATTTCAAGCCCCAATTCACTCTCGAGGCGTCCCCATTGATCATCATCAATCAAGGGTTGTTGTTCCAATTCTTGTTCAGAATACATGGCGAGTACTCATTGTTTGTTGTGTTTTTTTTAATTCCTGTTCAAAGGATACTATTTCATTCATCAAATAAATGCCTTAAAAGCCTATACTGAGGCGTACTTCGTTGAATTTTCGCCACCATCAAGCCATGAGCAACGCATTAGAACAACTGAAACAAGCCACCACTGTGGTGGCTGACACGGGTGATTTTCAGGCAATTGCCGCCTTTCTTCCCCAAGACGCCACCACCAACCCATCGCTGATTTTAAAAGCAGTTCAAAAACCACAATATTTGCCCCTGCTGGAGCAAATCAAGGTTGCATATGGCCATGAGCCGCTTGAGCTGCAAACTGATCGCCTGTTGGTGGCTTTTGGCACTGAAATTCTGAAAATTATTCCTGGTCGTGTTTCCACCGAAGTGGATGCGAGGCTTAGCTTCGACACAGAGGCCACCATTGCCCGCGCCAAGCGAATTGTGTCCCTGTACCGGGCTGAAGGCATTGACACTGAAAAACGCCTGTTGATCAAAATCGCCTCCACCTGGGAAGGCATTCAAGCAGCCAAGGTTCTGGAAGCCGAGGGCATTCATTGCAACCTCACCCTGCTGTTTTCACCCATTCAAGCGCATGCCTGCGCCAAAGCCGGTGTTCAATTGATTTCACCTTTTGTGGGTCGAATTTATGACTGGTACAAAAAATCGGCTGGCAGCAGTTGGGATGAAGCCGCCAATGCGGGCGTGAACGATCCTGGCGTGCAATCGGTGCGCCGCATTTACGCCTACTACAAACAAAATGAAATTCGCACCGAAGTGATGGGTGCCAGCTTTCGAAATGCGGGGCAAATCAAGGCGCTTGCGGGCTGCGATCTGCTCACCATCAGCCCAGAGTTACTCGCTGAGCTGCGAGCAGACGATGTGCCATTGAATGTGGAACTGGGTGTTGATTGGGCCCTTGCCCAACCCCGTGAAACATTCCCTGATGGCGAAGCGGCATTTCGCTTTGAACTGAATGCCGACGCCATGGGCACAGAGAAGCTGGCAGAGGGCATTCGGGCGTTTGTGAAAGACTCGGTTACGCTGGATGGCTTGTTGAAGGCGTGAGGTGTTGGTGAGGCGCAGATTTGCAGCAGCATCGCATCGTTCTGCCGATTCAAGATCAAGTCGCCCGGTTTGATTCGAAGCGAGGGGCGACCTGCAAGGTCGATGCGAAGACGCTTTTGCGTTTCGCATGCCCCAAGCAAGATTCAACACCGGGGAATTCGACTTGGATCAAGGCAGAATGAGTGATGCGCTGCAAATCACGAATCACAATCACTAATCACTAAGCACTAAGCACTATTCAAATTACGCCATCATCCACCATGCGCTGAATCTCCTCAGCCGAATAACCCAGCCCCTCTAGCACCTGCGCATTGTGCTCACCCAGCTTGGGCCCAAGCCAACGGGTTTGCCCGGGCGTATCGCTTAACTTGGGCACAATACCCGGTACTTTCAAAGTTCGGTCTTCGCCAAACGCATGTTCTTCAATCATGCCGCGTGCCGCAAATTGGGGGTCATGCACAATGTCTTCAATGCTGTAAATTTTGCTGACCGGCACATCTGCTTTTTCAAGCACTTCAAGCGCCTCATCAATGCTGCGTTCTTTGCACCACTGGGCAATCGTGTCGTCAATCAACTCGGTGTGGCGAACCCTGCCATCGTTGCTGGCCATGTCGGGGTTTTCTGCAAAATCGCTTCGACCAATCGCAATCATTAAGCGCTTGAAAATTGCATCGCCATTGCCACCAATCACAATGAATCCACCACAACCGCAGGTGTAGGTGTTCGACGGCACAATGCCCGGCAAACTGGCACCCGAACGTTTGCGCACCACGCCTGCGAAGTCGTACTCGGGCAACAGGCTTTCCATCATGTTGAACACCGATTCATACAGGGCCACATCCACCACCTGCCCTTTGCCAGTTTTGTGGCGGTGTTGCAAGGCCATCAGCGCACCGATTACCGCATGCAAACCAGCCAAAGAATCGCCAATCGAAATACCCACGCGCACAGGCGGGCGATCGGTGTCGCCACTTAAAAAACGCATGCCCCCAATCGATTCAGCAATCGCACCAAAACCTGGGCGGTCTTTGTACGGGCCGGTTTGGCCATAGCCACTCAATCGAACCACAATCAGGCCGGGGTTCAAGGCCTGTAATTGTTCAGGACTCAGCCCCCATTTTTCAAGTTGCCCCGGGCGAAAGTTCTCGACCAGCATGTCGGCACTTTCAATCAGCTTGCACAACACAGCCAGCCCTTCTTCGGCTTTTAAGTTCAGGGTGATCGATTTTTTGTTGCGGGCCTGCACAGCCCACCACAGGGAGTTGCCCTCGTGCAGCACACGCCATTTGCGAATGGGGTCGCCGGTGCCGGGCGTTTCAACCTTGATCACTTCGGCACCGAATTCACCCAGCATTCGGCTTGCAAAAGGCCCCGCAATCAGCGAACCCAATTCAAGTACGCGGATGCCAGCCAATGGGCCGTTGTTAACAGGTGACGATTGCTCAGGGGAATTGGTCATGATGTGCACTTGTGCATGCGAAACATTATTCCGGGTCAGAACCCAACTGGCGGCGGTCCAACAAAGCCCGCGCTACAGTGCTGGGATCGGTGTATTCAAGCTCACCGCCAATTGGCACGCCACGGGCAAGGCGGCTTACTTTCAACGCCATGCGGCGAATTCGATCGGTGAGAAACACGGCAGTGGCCTCGCCTTCGTTGGTGAAATTGGTGGCCAGAATAACTTCCTTCACTTCGCTGTCGTCCAGTCGCTGGCTCAGCTTGGGCCAATCCAGCGACTCGGGGCGCACACCGTCCAAAGGCGAAGCTCGGCCCATCAGCACGTAGTAATAACCGCGATAGGTTTGGGTGGCTTCAATGGCAGCCAGGTCGGCCGGGGTTTCAACCACGCACAGCAAACCGGGGTTGCGGCGGGTGTCGCTGCAAATGGAACACACATCGGCATGGCAAAAATTGTTGCACATACTGCAGTGGCGAATTTCAGCCACCGCTTTCAGCAGCGATTCGCCCAAGGCTGTGGCAGCCTGACGATCATTTTGCAACAGGTGGAAAGCCAGGCGTTGCGCCGACTTTGGCCCTACTCCGGGCAAGCGTTTAAGCGCTTGCACCAGATCAACCAAGGGGTCGAGGCCATCGAAGGCGTCAAACGCGGAACGGCTCATGGGTATTACTTAGAATGGCATTTTGAAGCCGGGGGGCATTGGGAAACCAGCGGTGACTGAAGACATTTTTTCAGTCATGGTGGCTTCGGCCTTGCGCACAGCGTCATTGAATGCAGCAGCCACCAGGTCTTCCAGCATGTCTTTGTCTTCGCCCAACAGCGAAGGGTCGATGGTAATGCGCTTGCAATCGTGCTTGCAGGTCATCACCACTTTCACCATGCCACCGCCCGATTGTCCTTCAACTTCCAGGGCACCGATCTCGGCCTGCATTTTGGCCATCTTTTCCTGCATTTGCTGGGCTTGTTTCATCAAGCCGGCCAATTGGCCTTTCATCATGTTCATGTCGAAATCTCTCCTGTCAAATATCGGCTGGGCCTGTGTTGCTCAGCGTGCGTTCTGAACCTGAGACCACGGTTGCGCCCATCAAGTTCTGAATGTCTTTTAAAAACGGGTCTTCCTGCAAAGCCTGCTTGGCCCCCTCAAGGGCCTGCCTGCGGGTTTCACTTTGCACAGCGTGCGCGGTTTGCTGCGCCTCGCCAAACTGCATTTGCAGCCGTACGGTACTTCCATAGTACTGGCCAAGGGCACCTTCGAGGCGGGTCACCATGCTGGCCTCGGTGTAGGCCTTGATTGCCGTGCGCAAAACAATTTGCAGTACGTCGCCTTCCCGGCTGGCCTCAACCAGTTCGGCCTGCACCAATGCCTGGCGTGTCAGGCCTTTGGCTGGCACTTCTTGGGACACCTGCGGCCAATTGGTTGCGCTGGGCAAATCACCGCTGGCTGACTGGTTGTACACCGGCTGTGGCTTGATGGCGGGCGCAACGGGTTGCGATTGGGCCACCGGCAAATCATCGGCAGTGTCCCAAGGCGGCGACTCATCGAAGTCATCTGCCAATGCAGGGGCAGCGGCCTGGGGCGCAGCTTTGGGTACAGGTGATTGGGCAACTGCTGGTTTTGCTGCCATCACGGGCACTGTCGCTTTCACGACTGCCGGGGCCAATGGTGCAGAACGAGTGACTGCGCCCTGCCCACCCGGCTTGAACGCCAGCATGCGCACCAGTGCCATGGAAAACCCAATGTGTTCTTCCGGGGCCAAATGCAATTCAGCGCGGGCGTGGGTGGCAATTTGATAAATCAATTGCAGGTCTTCAGCACCAAAGGCGCCTTGCAGGTTTTGCAATGCGGCCTGATCGGGGTCATCGGCATCAAGCCCGCCCGCGAAGTGCGCAACAGAAAGCCGATAAGCAATGGCGGCCAGTTCATCGAGAATGGCACCAAACGGCGCACTGGCTGTGGCCAGGGCATTGCTCAATTCAAGCAGGGCCTTGCCATCGCCTTGGGCCAGGGCTTGCAACAATTGGTGTACCACTTGCTGGTCGATGGCACCCAGCATGGTTCTCACCGTGTCCTCAGTGACATGGCCTGCGCTGTAAGCAATGACCTGATCGGTCAGTGAAAGCGCATCACGCACACTGCCGCGTGCGGCCTTGGCCAACAGGCGCAAAGCACCGGGCTCGAAGGCAATTTGTTCTTCAGAAAGAATGTGCGCCAGGTGATCGGCCAACTGGTCGGGCGGCAACTGCCGCAGGGCAAATTGCAGGCAACGCGACAGCACGGTGGCCGGAATTTTTTGCGGATCGGTGGTGGCCAGAATAAACAGCACATGCCCCGGTGGTTCTTCCAGCGTTTTCAGCATGGCGTTGAACGCACTGGTGGACAGCATGTGCACTTCGTCGATCACATACACTTTGTAGCGGCCTGCCGTGGGTGCATACATTGCGTTTTCAAGCAAAGCACGCATTTCATCCACACGCGTGTTGGTGGCCGCATCCACTTCCAGCAGATCAACAAATCGACCCTGACTGATTTCAACACAGGCCTGGCATTTGCCGCAGGGGGTGCGACTAATGCCCTGTTCGCAATTCACTGCTCGGGCAAGAATTCGTGCAATCGTGGTTTTGCCCACGCCGCGTGTGCCCGTGAACAAATAGGCATGGTGAAGGCGTTGATTGTCGAGCGCGTGGGAAAGGGCTTTGACCACGTGGGCCTGGCCCACCAGCGAATCAAAGTCTCGCGGTCGCCATTTTCGAGCCAAAGCCTGAGATGCAGTTTGATTCATTCAGAGTGGGTCCACGTTTGTGTGCACAGGTGTGTCCAACAAATTAAGAGGCGAGCCAGAACCCCGGCACTGACTTCACGGTTGTGGCTGCTTCCTTCCGGACCTGACCAGGTTGGCCGCTACGCCATGCGGGGAGGCCCGCCAGACTGAATTCTACACCGAAGTCAGCCAGTGAACTTCGCCATGCCGGTCAATCAGTGCAGCTTGTGTGGGCGCTGGTTTATCCCCCTTGTTCAGGCTCAGGTCAACTAAACCCACGTATTCAAGCACTTGCTGGGTATAGCCTTGTAAATTGCCTGAATTTACTGCCCATTTGTAGTCCAGCACCAGAAAACGGTCGGGCAACTCGAGCACCCGGTCAGCCCGCAGCGATCGGCCATCGCCCAATACCCATTCCAGTTCATTGAACACGCTGTGGTTGTTGGCCACCGCCCCCTGCAACCAGGGCTGCAAATCGCCTTTGTTCACCAGCAAACGGCAGGCTTGCTCCACATGCTGCAATTCATCATCGCGCAGGGGGCGAAACACCGCCTCGCAACGCACGGCCACCTTCGCCCACCAGGCATCGAACGGCGTTTCAGCCAGCTCATCCACCCATTCAAGCGCGGCATGCCAGGCCGTGCCTTTTCGCAGCTCGGGCGAGGTAAGCCGGGGCACCACATTGCCCACAGGCGCACTCAATGCATTGAGCACCGGAAACTGCGGGCGCACCCACAGTGCTGGTGGATCAAACAAGCCCGCCAATTCAGCCTGGCCTGGCCCTTGCACCGCGCCTTGCGGCATGGGCCATGTGCTGTGCACCTGTGTGGCAAAGGGCAACAAACGCTCATACCAGCCCTTGCTGGCGCCCCGCTTTTCACTGCCACTCAAGTGAATGGAATGCCGGGCGCGGGTTAGCGCCACATACAGCAGGTGGTCTTCTTCATCGGCATAGGCTTGTTGTTCAATTTGTTGTGCGGCAGCACGGCCTGGGCTGGGGTTACCTAAATTGCCCATCACCGTGACTGACTTGGGGTGCGATTCGCCCAAGGCCCAATCAATCAGCAAACCCGCATTGCTGCCACCCGGTTTGGGCGACGAGTTTGCATCGAATAACCACACATGGTTGGCCTCCAGCCCCTTGGCTGAATGCACGGTCATGATGCGCAACACGTCGGGATTGTTGGCTGCACCTTCGCTGTCAGAACTTGCATAGGTTTGCAGTTTCACGGCCTCATCAAAGGCCTGTTGCAAACCAGGGAAACGACCCTTGTTCAAACCCAGCGCCCAAGCCTTCAACCAGTCCCAGTGCTCAGCCATCATGACCCGCTGACGCGGTGACGCAGAATTCAAATACTTTTCAGAGGCCTTGGTATCAGCAACCACTTTGGACAGGGTTTCAAACAGCGGCAAGGCGCGCGCCATGCGCAGCCATTCCGACAACTGCGCATGCAGCGCAGCCCACGGCGCTTTACATTGGCCGGCCAACAGCTCAAGCGTGCCCCACACCGTAGCAGTTTGATTCATTTTACCGGCTTGTATCAGGGCCTGAAATTGCGCTGAAGAAAGGCCAATGAGCGGACAACGCAGCAATTGCAACAAGTGCAAGTTGGCGTGCGGGTCGTTTAAAAACCCCAACAATGCAATGGTGTCGCCCCACACCTGCGAGGTGTAGCGCTCGCCTTTGTCTTTGATGGTGTAGGCCAGGCCCGCTTCACGCAGAGCAGCCATCAAGGGCACACCACTTTTGTGGGCACGCACCAGCACCATCACTTCACTTAAATTCTGGATGCTGCCATTGGCCAGCCATTGTTGCAGGGTTTGAACCACGCGCTGCGCTTCATCGGGACCTTCGTCTTCTTTGAGCAGCTTGGGATAAATATTCAAACCATTCAAGGTTGAAACGCTTTCGCCAGCCAAACTGGTGTGTGCGCGAAAAGCGGTTTGTCCCCGAGTTTGCCCTGGCTCGAACACGGCGTTAACTACATCAACCACAGACCGCGCACAACGTCGTGTTGAATCGGACTCCAAAGTTTTCGCGGCGAAGTGTTCAACCAGCCAAGCGCGCGCGTGGTTGAACAATCGCGCTTCGGCCCGTCGAAAACGATAAATGGATTGTTTGGGATCACCCACCAAAAACACACTGGGCTTGTCATCGCCACTGTAGTCTTGCAACCAGAGTTTCAGGATATTCCACTGCACAGGGTTGGTGTCCTGAAATTCATCCACCAACAAATGGTGCACGCGCGTATCCAGTTTTTGTTGCATGTAAGCACGCTGCTCATCATTCATCAGCATGCGCAAGGCTGTGGCTTCCAAGTCATCGAAATCGCACAAACCTTGCTCAAGCTTGATTGATTTGTAAGTGTCAAACAGTGGCTCAATCAATTGCGCCAAAGCGGCAGTCGCCTGCATGTCGAGCTGGTCTTTTTCAAGTTGCAAAGCCTGTGCAGTTTGCAGGGCCAGGCCCTCCAGTGTTCGCACATAGTCAGTTTCATCCACTGCAGTTTTTTGCCCCGCAGTCATCTTGAAAAAGTTTTTACTTGGTTCATTTTTTGCGGTTAAACACACTGCCTTTAACTGCTCAAACACATCCGCTGCATGCGCACCTTCGCGCAAGGCAGTCAGTGCTTTTTCAATGTCTACCGCATGGCCCTGCTGCTTCGCGGTGCCCAAGGCCAACCAGCCTGCAGCCTGTTGCCACTGCTCAAGATAATGCCTGTTGTTCAGCACCTCGACAGGCCATTGTTCGCCTTCACCAATTCCAAACACCCTATTCAACGGCGGCGCTTCGCTGTTGTGCAACCAAAGGCTGCAGGCCACACGATTGGTCAATGCATGCTGTAACACCTGCCGCACCACGGCGCGGTCCATTTGTGACACCAGCGTGTCAAAGGCTGGCAGCAACTCCGATTGATCGTTCAGCAAATTGGCAGTGAATACATCAATGGCCATGTCCATCCAGAACAGGGTTTGATCGGTGGGTTCGCTTTGCCTTGAAAAGCCGCTGGCCAACGGTGCCATTTGGCAAAGCGATGCAAACCAGCCATGGAAGGTGTCGATGGTTACCCCGCGTGAATTGGTCAACACCTCGCCTGCCAGTGCCCGCGCTTTATTCAAGTTGGCCTCATTGGCCACAGCGCCGCGTTCGGTCAACAGGGCGCTTAGTTTGTCATCACTCAACAAGGCACATTCACGCAACAAGCCAAACAGGCGTTCCTGCATTTCCTGCGCGGCTTTGCGTGTGAAAGTAATTGCCAGAATTTGATCGGGCCGCGCCCCGCTTAACAGCAAACGAAACAGACGTGCAGTGAGCAACCAGGTTTTGCCACTGCCCGCGCAAGCCTCCACAACAACGCTGTTGGCAGGGTTGCAGGCAATCGAGGTGAAATTGGTGTGCAAATCAGTCATCTTCACCCTCCTCAACATTCATGACTTCGTTGAATGCAGGGTGCGTTTCTGGCCTGCAAACGCCACGCACGGCGCAGTATTCACAAGCCTCACCCGGGTTGGCCTGCCACACCGCTTTGCCCTGAAAAAACGAATTCAGTTCAGTGGCCAGCTGGCTGAGCAACACCTCGCCCCACGACTTGAACCCCTGTTCACTGAACTCATTGCTTAACGGCGGAAAACTGACCCAATCCACTTTGTCTTTGTGCAAACCCAGAAAATCAAGTTGCGCACCCGGGCTGTTCAACATGGCCTGGTAGGCTGGCAGTTGAGGTTGACTCAGAGGGTCTGCCAGTCGCTTTTTCAACACAGCCGGGTTGGTAAATTTAATGTCTGAAATCGCCAGCGCTTCGCCCCGTGTGTCGAGCCTGTCGACCCGGCCTTTCAATGCAAGCGAGGCTCCGCTGGGTTGCAATACAAGTGTGTGTTCAACCTGCTGCTCTGCACCCTTGAACTGCCACCCCTGAATTTGACGTTCCATCAATTTACCGGCCAGGCGCGGCACAATTTGATCAAAAAACTTCAGGAAAGGGTAAACAGTTGCGCGGTCATCCAACTCCAGCTTGTTCCACACACGCTGGGCCTGGTCCAACAAGGTTTGTTTCCATGCTTGTAGTTGATTGACGGGCTGACCGGGCAAAGCCATGTGCTGTGCTGTTTTTTCCAGCACCTTGTGCACAAAAATACCGCGCAGCTGCTCATAGCGTATGGCACCGTCATCACGCTGCGCAGGCCAGGGCAAGGCATGTTTCAAACCAAAGCGGAGCCGACACGCCTTCCAGTCGTCCAGCGCGGTCACTCTCAACGACTCTGGTATCGAACCCGAATCGCTCAAAGCCGTTAACTGCAAGGCCTGCTCGGGTGCTTCGCGCACTTCAATTTCAAAATCGGATGGCGCGCGGTACCACTGGCTGGCCCAAGGCTGGGCATGGCTTTCGGAATCCCGCAACACAATGTCCAGCCACATCAATTCAGGCAACAGCATCTCGGGTTTGCCAGCCACTTGCGCACTGTGTACCAAGGTCACTTCATTGCTGTGCAACAGCAACTCGTACAAGGCAGATATTTTTTGAATTCGGGCCAGGCGCGGGCCGGGAAAACCCAATTCCTGTGCCACAGCGGGCGGCAACAAACCGGGTGGGCTTTCCTGAAAATGCGACTGTGCACAACCCAATACCAACACACGCTTGAATTGCCGCATGCGCGTACTGAGCAAGGGCACCATGCGCACGGGGCTTTCAATGTCCAACGGCCGAAAACGTTGCGATTCAGCCCAACTGCGCCAGGCTGCCAAAAATTCGTGTGCATCAAATTCGGTTTGTGCAGGCACTTGTCGCATCAAACCCAACACAGTCAGCAATTGTTGCCCTGCCTCGTCAGGCTGCAAGGCGGTATCCAGGCCATGTTTTTCAAACAAGGCCAGAAAAGCGCCTGCCCACTGCGCCAGCGGGTGTCGGCTCCCTGTTTTTCCGAAAGCCCAAGGCTCTAGGTGTTCAAGCGGCAAACCGGTGAAGGGCTGAACAATGTCGGTGAGTTGCCCTTGCGCTACAAACTGTTGCAACAAGTGGTCAAACCAGCCTGCAACATTCGAGGTGGACAAACGCCAGCCCGTGCGGTCGTCCACCAACACGCCTATATCTGCCAACAGCCCCACCAGCCGGCGCGCAGCCAGGCGATCCAGTACAGCCACCGCAATCTCGGTCACGGGGTCTTCCCGCAACCATTCCAGAATTTGATGCGCAGCCTGCTGGGCCTGCGTGGTTTCATCGGGCGCCACCTGCAACACCACGGGGCTGGGCTGGGTGTTAAAACGCGTCGCCCCCAATTGTTGCCAGGGTTGTGGGCCCTCAATGGCAGAAAGCCTGAACACCTGAACCGGCACCTCGGGGTAGAACAGTTCCAGCCAAAGGCCAGGCACAGTTTCGCCGTCATCAAACCACACCACATGCAGTGGCGGCTTGCCCCCGGGTTCGGCGGGTTTGGGCAACAGGTCCATGAGTTCAGCTGCATAGGTTTGAGCCAAAGTGGCCACCACCTGCGCCTCCTCGGCGGCGAAAGTGTTGTTCTCAACATACTGGGCAAGCGCACTTGTGTTGCGTTTTTGCACCAATACCTGTCGCAAGGCCAACTCCAGATATTCCTGGGCCAAACCCCACAATTGCGAGGGCGATGAACCGCCACCCAACAAAGGCAATTGCCGCAACACACCCACCAAATCAGCTTGCAGGGCTAGCCAGGGGCCCATGGCAGCAGGCTGGCTTAAGCGGTCTGCTGTTTGAATCCACGGGCCCAGCGTGGCAAGGCCTGCGTGGTGGCGGGCCCAGTGCCGTTTGAAGCTGCCCACAGTCTCGATGCGGGGCATCACCCACAACACCTGGCGGGCATCCAGACCCGATTGGCTCAGCCAGTCAAAGGCCGCCACAAACGGGGAGGCTTGAAAAGGATCGACAGAAACAGGGTGTTGGGTCAAAACGTGTATAGGCTGGTGTGTGTTGTTAAGTCGATTAAAACGTACGCGGGTTTGTGTTTCAGTTCGATTTCGCTGTACCATTCAGAATAGCATTTTCTTAAATGAAGAACTTTCATGGTCTGCGCGTGTGCTTTAATCACCCGGACACGCTTTGTGAACACCCTCCAAAGCAATTACCCAACTGAGGATTTAAATGAGCAGTGACCTGATCAAACACGTCAGTGACGCATCTTTCGACAGCGATGTTTTGAAAACCGACGGCCCAGTGCTGGTGGATTATTGGGCTGAATGGTGTGGTCCTTGCAAAATGATTGCGCCAATTCTTGATGACCTTTCATCTGAATACAACGGCAAGCTGCAAATTGCAAAGATGAACGTGGACGAGAATGCTGAAACGCCCGCCAAATACGGTATTCGCGGCATTCCAACCTTGATGTTGTTCAAGAACGGTGCCGTGGTCGCCACGAAGGTGGGTGCGTTGTCCAAATCACAGCTGGCCGCTTTTATCGACAGTCACCTGTAATACAATATTGATTGAGTCGCCCGGCATGTGCCGGGCATCGAACCCCCTCACTGCAGTAAAACCCCCACCCTTCGTTAACCTGTTTACCTCGCGGCGTTCGCCACCTACACAAATAGCCAAACATGTATCTATCTGAACTAAAAACGCAACACGTCTCTGCCCTACTTGAAGTGGCCGGTGGCCTTGAAATTGAAAACGCCAACCGCATGCGCAAACAGGAATTGATGTTCGCAATCCTGAAGAAACGCGCCAAAAACGGCGAGCAAATTTTCGGTGACGGTGTGCTCGAAGTACTGCCTGACGGCTTTGGCTTCCTGCGCTCACCAGAAACATCTTACCTGGCCAGCCCGGACGACATTTACATTTCCCCCAGCCAGATTCGCCGCTTCAACCTGCACACAGGTGACAGCATTGAAGGTGAAGTGCGCACCCCCAAAGACGGCGAGCGTTACTTTGCGCTGGTGAAGGTAGACAAGGTGAACGGCGAAGCGCCTGAAGCCAGCAAACACAAAATTCTGTTTGAAAACCTGACACCGCTACACCCGAACCAGCCCCTAAAGCTGGAACGTGACATGCGCGGCGAAGAAAACAACACAGGTCGTATCATCGACCTGGTGGCCCCAATCGGCAAAGGTCAGCGCGGTTTGCTGGTGGCCCCACCGAAATCGGGTAAAACCGTGATGCTGCAGCACATTGCGCACGCCATTACTGCCAATCACCCCGACATCACCTTGATAGTGTTGTTGATCGACGAACGCCCGGAAGAAGTGACCGAAATGATGCGCTCGGTGCGCGGTGAAGTGATTGCCTCCACATTCGACGAACCGGCAACCCGCCACGTGCAAGTTGCTGAAATGGTGATTGAAAAGGCCAAGCGCCTGGTTGAGCACAAACGCGACGTGGTCATTCTGCTGGATTCGATTACCCGTTTGGCCCGTGCGTACAACACGGTAGTGCCCTCTTCCGGCAAAGTTCTGACAGGTGGTGTAGACGCCAACGCCCTGCACCGCCCCAAGCGTTTCTTCGGTGCTGCACGTAACATTGAAGAAGGTGGCTCACTGACCATCATCGCAACTGCACTGGTCGACACCGGCAGCCGGATGGACGAGGTGATTTACGAAGAATTCAAGGGCACCGGCAATATGGAAATTCACATGGAACGCCGCATGGCGGAAAAGCGTGTGTACCCGGCCATCAACATCAACCGCTCTTCAACACGCCGCGAAGAATTGTTGATCAAGCCCGATTTGCTACAAAAGATTTGGGTGCTGCGCCGCTTGCTGCACGACATGGACGAAATTGCTGCGATGGAATTCCTGATGGACAAGATCCGTCAGACCAAAAACAACGCAGAGTTTTTCGAGATGATGAAGAAGTAAAGGGCTTTGAGGTGGGGCAAGGTGAAATTTGTCACCTTGCTTAACCTCGCAATAACATCTGGCATTTTGGGTTCTTCGAAATGTCCAATGACCAGACCTGCCTGACCAACAACGCTGCTGTTGGTACCCCCTGCCCTCCTCCAAACGTTTTCATCGAAATGAATATCAAATACTCGATAAATCGTGTTGGCAAGATTCTTTCTCCTTCCGACTTGTTGTGGTTTTACAATCAAGTCAGGAATAAAGGCCCCTGGGATTTCAAACAAAAAGGGCAGGGTTATGCCGATTTTGGAAACTTCCATTACGGTGCGATTGGCTATGCGATCGGAGTCCCTGAGCAAGTGCTGCTAAGAGCCGCGGGCTGGGCTCAAAGTAGAGCCGGAACTACGCTCAATTCTTTTGGCCACTGGGCCAAGGACGCACCATATGGTGACGACCCAAAGGATCAAATGCATATCCGAAACGGAATCGACTTCGCGAAACGAAAGGGATATTGAGAATGAAATACTTAATCTTCCTGACCATCATGATGCTTGCCGCCTGCCAGCCAACCCCTTTCGAATTTGATCGACTTTCAAGCACATTAAACTCGGCAGGTGATATTGCCGCCAGTTGGAGCGAGACCAGCGGTGGGGCCACGACCGATTTCGTGTATCGACTTCATATTCTCCAAAATAACTCTACTTCTCAAATCGATGCGGAAAGCGAAATTCTCAGAACAAACAGCATCGTCGACACCAAGGTTGAATGGCAATCGAGTCAGTCCTTGAAAATTACTTGTTTGCGTGGTGATGTCTACTTTTGGATAAACAGGGCGGTAGTGAATGACCGGAATATTCGCATTGAACTAGATAGCCAATGCCCGGAAGAAGTGCGAGACAAGTGGACTTACATCGCACCCAATACTGCAAAAGACAATATTCCGGAGATTGTTCTTGCTGACCCTCGTGTGCAACAATTATTGGATATGGAAAAAAACGCCTTGAAACCAGACACTGCCTTACGTGTTCTACACAACGATGAAAGAACAAAAGAAGTAATCGAGCTTCGTCAAAATTAGCCTGATAAACTCAACTCGCAGCACAATCAGTTAACCACCCCACAAGGAGCGTTCATATGAATCGCGTTTTCTCTCTGTTCACGTTGATGTTTGCGCTGACACTCAGCGGCTGCGGTTACAACACTATTCAAACCACGGACGAACAGGTCAAAGCCGCTTGGGCGGAAGTATTGAACCAGTACCAGCGCCGGGCCGACCTGGTGCCAAACCTGGTGAATGTGGTGAAGGCAGAAGCCAATTTTGAGCAAGAAACACTGACACAGGTGGTTGAGGCGCGCTCGAAAGCAACGTCGATTCAAGCCACTCCGGAATTGATCAACGACCCGGAAGCCTTCAACAAATTTCAGCAGGCTCAAGGTGAGCTAAGTGGTGCCTTGTCGCGGCTGTTGTTGATCACCGAGAACTACCCCAACCTGAAAGCCAACCAAGGCTTTCGTGATTTGCAAACGCAGCTTGAAGGCACCGAAAACCGGATCACCGTGGCACGCAACCGTTACATTAAATCGGTGCAAGACTACAACGTAACAGTGCGTTCATTCCCCAACAACCTGACTGCCATGGTCATGGGCTATGAAGTCAAACCAAGCTTTACGGTTGAAGACGAGGCTGCGATTTCCAAACCACCCACTGTAGATTTTGGTACCAAGTGACAACCACCATGCGCAACATGTTTAGCCGTTTTTGGCTGTTTACCCTGCTGGCGTTGATACTTGTACCTTTACCAGGGCCGCTGTGGGCTCAAGCGGGGGTTCAGGAAGTTCCAGTGCCCCCCTTGACTGCGCAAGTAGTCGATACCACCGGCACTTTGGGCGCTGACCAACAGACTGCCCTGATTCAAAAACTGCAGGCCTTTGAAGCTGCCAAAGGCAGCCAGATTGCCGTGTTGCTGATACAGACCACTGAACCTGAAACCATCGAGCAATACGCCCTGCGTGTGGCAGAAAACTGGAAAATTGGCCGCAAGAATGTGGACGATGGCGCCATTTTGGTGGTGGCTTTGCAAGACCGCGCGCTGCGCATTGAGGTGGGCTACGGCCTTGAAGGCGCACTGACCGACATCACTTCCAAACGAATTATTGAAGAAATTATTGTGCCGCAGTTTCGCCAAGGCGACTTTGCAGGTGGTGTGGCCGCTGGCGTGGACCAAATGATCAAAGTAATTGATGGCGAACCCTTGCCAGAGCCTGTTGCGCAACAAGCCGCAAACAAGGCAAGCACCATTGAAGACGTTGCACCGCTGCTGTTCATGGGGACGCTTTTCATCGGCGGATTTCTACGCAAAGCGGTTGGCAAATTACCCGCCGCAATGGCCACTGGCGGTTTGGTGTTTGTGGTGGCCTGGTTGTTTGCTGGTGCGGTGGTTTTCGCCTTGCTGGCTGCTGTGGTCGCTGCCCTGCTCACCCTGTTTGGCAACTCGGTGGGTGGCATTGGTGGTGGTCGCGGTGGCTTTGGTCGTGGCGGCGGGGGGTTTGGCGGCGGC
>NZ_DFOZ01000011.1:99913-111449 GCF_002377005.1 Limnobacter sp. UBA3528
TGCGGCGGGGGGTTTGGCGGCGGCGGTGGTTTCAGTGGTGGTGGTGGCGGTTTTGGAGGCGGTGGCGCCTCGGGAAGGTGGTGAATATGGGCATGAATCGCATTTTCACGCACCTGATGACTGCAGAACGCCATGTCCGGAAAATCTTCCAGACACAGCAACTGGAACACATTTCAACTGCCATCAAAGCCAGTGAAACACGCCACTCAGGTGAAATTCGCGTTGCAGTGGAAAGCTCGCTTGAACTGCAACCCCTGTTAAGGCAGCAAACACCACGGCAGCGTGCCATTGAGGTGTTCAGCGAATTGCATGTGTGGGACACCGAGCTGAACAATGGGGTGCTGATCTACGTGCTGTTGGCAGACCATGCCATAGAAATTGTGGCCGACCGGGGAATAAACGCCAAGGTAGGTCATGCCTACTGGGAAGAACGATGCAAGGAAGTGGAGCAGGCATTTGCGCAAGGGCAGTTCGAAGCCGGGGTGATGAACTGCATTGCGGCGGTGAGCGAGAAGTTGATTGAACACTTTCCGCACAACGGGGGTGGCAAGAATGAACTTCCCGACGCCCCGGTGGTGATTGGGTAAACACCCAAGCCGGTTTTACATGGGCTCTATTGGGCAGCTTTTCTGGACTTTGTAACCTTCAGGCAAACTGCACTCCGAGGCTTTGCCGTCGATCGAGCAGCGCACTTTCTTCAACAGGCGCAGGGCACAGCCATCGTACACGCCGTCTTTACTTAAGCTGATGCGGGCTTCGCGCATCATGGTGGTGTATTCCACCTTGTCCGCATCGCTCATTTTCAACCAGGCTTTCTCTGGAATTTGGCGGTCAATTTTTTTCACGGCATCCAAGGCTTTGGGCATTTCTCGCGCCACAAAGGCCCGCAATTTCTGACCTGAACCAGGCTGAAATTTCGACTTGCGCATAATAATTTGGTAAGTGACCATCGCCACAGGCAACTGAATAATTGCACCGCGTTTTCCCAAGCCTTTGTAAAGCTCTAGCGGAGCGTATGCAATGGAAGGGGCCACGATAATGTCCACGGCGCCATTGTTGAACATTGAGCCGTAGTTGGACACGTCTGCAGCAATCGGTTGTGCACCAACCTGTTCAATCAGCCGTCGCTGCGACTCATCATGCGACAACGCCGCCACTCGCTTGCCGGCAGCCTTGGCCAGTGAATTGATTTCGCGATCACGCACAAACACATAAGCGGTGCCGAAGGGCAGCACCCCACCCACTTCAAAGTCACTTTGCTGCATCACACTTTGCAACTGCGGGCTGCCCATCGACTTCAAGGCCAGCAACACTGCATCATAGTTGGGCAGGCCACCCACAGCATCCAGGCTGCCGGTAAAGCTATTATATTTTCGGGTGCGAATACCCGTGGCTACCAGTCCGTCGCACTCACCAATTTCAAAATCTTTGGCAGCGACCGATTCATTGGTATACACCACTGGTTTAAAGCCATAGCCGTTTTTGCGACCTTCCAAAGCGTATTCCTGAGCCAAACCAAATATCGGCCCTTTGGCACCCAGCAAGTCGAACACGCAAATATTAGGCTCTACGCCACTAAGCGTTTGAGCACGTGCCGTGTTCTGGAAGCCCAGGAAAACCAACAGCATCAAACTGAAAACAGCCGCGATTCGCAAACTGTTTTTTACACATGGATTCATCATTTTTTTCCTGCCTGCAAGGCGCGAAGCGTAATGATTTGGGTCAGGTTGACCAGGGTTTTGGTCATCATCCGGTTCCAGATCAAATCAACTACAACCGCCTTGAATACGAGTCGCTTGGGCCCAATGCCCAAGCCGGGTGTTAAATAAAACAGATAGCGCCAGGTCACCAGGGTGCCGTCGCCATCCTTCTCAAATTCAAATGAACCTTTGGCGTGATCAAGCCAACTCAACAGGGGTTGGCTAAAGCCGGTACCCCTGTAAACAAACTGGCGATTGGGAACAAAGGCCAACACTTCTTCATCAATCACAGCGCCGCCCTTGAAGGTAATTCGCTGAACGTCGCCCACTTCATTGAACGATTCGCCCTGAATCATTTCTATATGAGTAATGGGCGCGATCAATGCGTCACTGTGAATGTATTCATCCGCTTTCAAACGGGTATACAAGGCAAAACAATCGGCCAAGGGCACAGGGATTCGGCATGAACGCTGGATCATCAAGGGAGCTTGGGTCACAATGTTTCCTCTTTTATAGTTGGGCACAACGTATGTTTTTTACTCGGTTTTTTCCAATTCTTACCAAACTCAAGGCCCTGAAGACCCATGGCCGCATGCTGTGGCACGCCTTTCGGCATGCCGACACCCCAAAATGGATCAAGGGCTTCATGCTGGCTGTGGTGGTTTACCTGTTCAGCCCCATCGACATGATTCCCGACTTTTTGGTGTTGTTTGGCATCACCGACGACTTGGTCGTGATTAGCGCTGCAATGTGGTTTTTAGGCAAAGTTGTTCCTGAAAAAGTCAAAAACAGCTTGCCGGTAGAACAAGGCAACACGCAGGCAGCACCGCAAAAAACAGCCAGCACTTCCACCCATTTGCCTGCGCCGCCCGCCAAGACAAGCCCGCTCAAGCCTTTCGGAATTATTCTGCTGCTGGGTTTACTCATTGCTGCTTTGGCAAGCCACCCTTGGGTGCATGCGCAATTTCAAAGCATTGGAGCATTTTTTTGAGTGTGGAAGTAACAGTTTTACTCTAGAAAAACAAAAAGCCCGGTGATTTCTCACCGGGCTTTCAAGCTTCTTGAGCCCTGCCTTTCGATGAAGGCAGTGGTTATTGTTGAACAGTCAATCAGTGACCGGTTGCTACGCCTGCACCACGTGGGGTACGAACGTCTTCAACCAAGTGCTGAATGTGCTCTGGAGGTGGTGCTGTTACCTTGCTGACCAGATAGGCCACTACAAAGTTGACAATCGCACCCACGGTACCGAAGGCTTCAGGCGTGATGCCGAAGAAGCCGTTGGCGCCGCCCACCAAGTGCAGGTACTCAGTGCCGTTGATGAACAAAATACCCTTGTGTGCGAACACATAGAACAGGGTCACAGCCAAGCCACTCAACATACCCACGATTGCGCCTGCGGAGTTCATGGTCTTGGAGAAAATACCCATCATGATCACAGGGAACAGGCTTGATGCTGCAATACCGAAGGCCAAGGCCACAGTACCCGCCGCGAAGCCAGGTGGGTTCAAGCCCAGATAACCGGCCAGAACAATCGCGAAGGCCATGGAAATTTTACCGGCCAGCAATTCGCTCTTTTCAGAAATACTTGGATTGAACACGCCCTTGATCAAGTCATGCGATACGGCAGACGAGATCGCCAGCAACAAACCAGCAGCAGTCGACAACGCAGCAGCCAAACCACCGGCTGCCACCAAGGCGATCACCCAGTTGGGCAACAATGCAATTTCAGGGTTGGCCAACACCATGATGTCAGCGTTTACTGTCATTTCACTGCCTTTCCAGCCAGCGGCTTCTGCTTTGGCCAGGAATGCTTCGTCTTTGGACTTGTCGTTGTAGTACTGAATGCGACCATCGCCGTTCTTGTCTTCAAACTTCAACAAGCCTGTGGTTTCCCAACGACCCATCCAGGCCGGCTTCTTGTCGTTTTCCAGTGCGGCTTCAGCGGCAAACAAGTCGCCACCAGTCGCAACACTGGAGTTGACCGTTGCATGCAGGTTGTAGCGGGCCATTGCGCCAACAGCAGGTGCTGTGGTGTACAGAATCGCAATGAAAACCAGTGCCCAACCAGCAGATGAACGCGCATCAGCCACTGTGGGTACAGTGAAGAAGCGAATGATCACGTGGGGCAGACCCGCGGTACCAATCATCAAGCTAACGGTGTAGAAGAAGGTGTTCAGGTAGCTGCCACCGGCTGGGGTGGTGGTGTACTGATTGAAACCAAGGTCAGTCACCACTTTGTCCAAGGTTGCCAACATCGGCTGACCGTTGGCCAACATGTCAGAACCCAGACCCAACTGTGGCAAAGGATTGCCTGTCAGGTTCAAGGAAATGAAGATCGCGGGAATGGTGTACGCGAAAATCAACACGATGTACTGTGCAATTTGCGTGTAGGTAATGCCCTTCATGCCACCAAACACGGCGTACATGAACACAATACCCATACCCACATAAATACCCACTTCAGCGGACACGCCCAGGAATCGGGAGAAAGCCACACCCACGCCGGTCATCTGTCCAATTACGTAAGTAATGGAAGCCACCAGCAAACAGATCACAGCCACTGTGCGGGCTGTGTTGGAGTAGTAACGGTCGCCAATGAACTGGGGTACCGTGAACTTGCCAAACTTGCGCAGGTACGGAGCCAGCAACATCGCCAACAACACATAGCCACCGGTCCAACCCATCAGGAATACGGAACCGCCGTAACCCATGTTGGCAATCAGACCCGCCATTGAAATGAACGAAGCGGCTGACATCCAGTCCGCCGCAGTCGCCATACCGTTGGCCACGGGGTGCACACCACCGCCAGCCACATAAAATTCACCCGTGCTGCCTGCACGAGCCCAAAACGCAATACCGAGGTACAGCGCAAAACTCAAACCCACGATCACGTAGGTGATTGTTTGCAAATCCATTAGCAATCTCCTTAGTTTTCGTGGACGTCGTGTTCGCGGTCGATCTGACCCATTTTCTTCGCGTAGTAGAAAATGAGGATGATGAACACGTAAATAGAACCTTGTTGGGCAAACCAGAAGCCCAGTGGGTAACCACCGATGCTGAATTGATTCAGTTGCTCAACAAACAGAATACCGGCGCCGTATGAAACCAAAAACCACACGATCATGATTTTGGTCAACAGGCCGATTGTCGCTTTCCAGTAGGCTTCACCGCCCTTTGGGTTGCTCATCGCTTGTCTCCTTTTTAAGGTTGTTGTTAACCGCAGGCCGGAATACGAGGTCACATCCCTCCGAGCCTAGGCTTGCGAACGAGTATCAAAGCGAAAACTTACGCCAAACTGAAAGCCTGTCAGATTGGTCCGGCAAGCCCCTGGGAAATACTTGTGACGACCCAGAGGCGACATTTTCAAAAGCACAGGAAAGCTCTAACTGAACGGCATTTACCTGTTTTATTGAGTGATCAAGCGACCTGAGGCCCAACACAATGGTAATTACCCCAATCGAGTAAATTCATTCTGACCAGCAAGGCCATACATGACACCCAACACCGAGCAGCCCAACGACCACCGTATCCACTTGTTCAACGCGCTGACCCAAAGCCAGGCCTGCATTGAGTTCGACCTGAACGGCAATGTGCAGTACGCCAACGAGAACTTTCTGAATGTTTTTGGCTACTCGGAAGAGGACGTGCTGGGCAAACACCACAGCCTTTTTTGCACTGAAAGTACCGCCGAGTCAGACGAATACCGCTTGTTCTGGAACAAGTTGCGCGAGGGCAAGTGTCAAAGTGGCGAGTTTTTGCGGCTGGATTCGCAGGGCCAGGAAGTTTATATCCAGGCAAGCTACAACCCGGTTCGGGACGATGATGGCAATTTGGTGTCAGTCATCAAGATTGCGTCGAACATTACGGATGCCAAAAGCAAGTCGCTCGAGAATGAAGGCAAAGTGGCCGCGATCGACAAAACTCAAGCCGTGATTGAATTTGACACCAGTGGTCGCATTCTGGCTGCGAATGACAACTTCTTGAACACCATGGGCTATCGCCTGCAAGAAATTGTGGGGCAACATCACCGTCAGTTTTGTGAAAAAAACTATGCGGAATCCGAGGAATACAGCAACTTCTGGAAAGACCTTGCGGCTGGCGAATTCAAATCAGGCGAATTCATGCGCTTGAATCGGCATGGCCGCCCAGTGTGGCTACAGGCCACTTACACACCCATATTGGGTGTGAATGGCAAGCCAGTGAAGATAGTTAAATTTGCCAGCGACATCACTGCCACAAAAATGAAGGCGATTGAGGACGACGGCAAAGTCACTGCGATGAATCGCTCACAAGGCATTATCGAATTTGACCTGGGCGGCAATATTTTGCATGCCAACGAGAATTTCCTGAGCCTGACGGGTTATTCACTGGCTGACATTGTGGGCCAACACCACAGCATGTTTGTGGACAAGGAAGAGGCCAGCAGCGGCGCTTACCGCGCTTTCTGGCGAAAGCTGGGCCAAGGCGAGTTTGATTCGGGTGAATACCTGCGCGTAGGCAACCACGGCAAGCGGATCTGGATACAGGCCAGCTACAACCCAATTCTGGATCTTGAAGGCAACCCGGTGAAGGTCATCAAATTTTGTAGCGACATTACCCAGTCCAAATTGCATGCCATTGAAACTCAGGCACGCATGGACTCAGTGTCCAGCACGAGCTGCATTCTTGAGTTCAATGCGGAGGGGAAAATTCTCAACAGCAACGAACTGATGCAGAAATCACTGGGATACAGCCAAGCCGACCTGATCGACAAGTCCGAAGGTTTTTTGATGTTCGACGAGGAACGCAACGACAGCAATCACTTCAAGATCTGGAATGATTTGCGCGAAGGTAAAAACCTGGTCGGTGAATTCCGCTACAAGGGCGTGGGTGGCAAAGAGATTTGGCTTTCAGGCACACGTAGCCCGGTAATAGGCCTTGATGGTCAATTAATCAAAGTGGTATTGATGCTGCAAGACATCACTGAATCCAAACTGTCCCGGCTGGATGCTGAAGGCAAACTGGGCGCCATTGACCGCTCGCAAGCGGTGATCGAATTTGACATGCAGGGCAAGGTACTCGCGGCCAACAATAATTTCCTGAAACTGATGGAATATTCAGCCGAGGAAATTACCGGTCGCCACCACCGCATGTTTGTGGATGCGGCTTATGCCGCCACACCGCAGTACCAGGCCTTCTGGGAAAGCCTTGGACGCGGCCAGTTCGAGTCAGGTGAATACAAGCGGGTGGCCAAAGGTGGGCGCGAGGTTTGGATACAAGCCACTTACAACCCGATTTATGACCCGCGCGGCAACCTGCTCAAGGTGGTGAAATTTGCCAGCGATGTGACCGAAAGTAAACTGAAAAACTCGGAATTTGAAGCCAAGGTCGAAGCCATTAACCTGGGGCAGGCGGTGATTGAGTTTGATCTGGACGGCCATGTGTTGAATGCAAACCGCAACTTCCTGAACGCAATGGGCTATACATCGCGTGAAATTCAAGGACAACACCACAGCATTTTCTGTACGCTGGAGTACACCCAAGGTGAAGAATATCGCGACTTCTGGTTGAAACTGAACGAAGGGAAATTTGTCAGCGGCCGTTTTCACCGCGTGGGCAAATTCAACCGTGATGTGTGGATTCAAGCCACCTACAACCCCATTCTGGACTTGAATGGGAATGTGGTTAAAGTGGTGAAATATGCCTACGACGTCACCAAAGAAGTGATGCTTGAACAGGGCATCAACAAAAAATCGGGCGAAATGCGGGAACGTGTCTCCAAACTGGTCGACAGTATTACCGACATTTCCAGCAACTCTGCAACCGCCACTCAGCTTGCTGAAAAAGGCCTGGACGCAGCTCACCAGGGAAGCCGCGAATTGAAGCGATCAATCGCTGCCATTCACGCCATTCAGAACAGCTCCAGCAAGGTGTCGGAAATTGTGCGGGTCATCGGCGACATCGCCAACCAAACCAACTTGTTGGCATTTAACGCCGCCATTGAAGCGGCACGTGCAGGGCAACATGGCGTTGGGTTTTCAGTGGTGGCGGCAGAAGTGCGCAAGCTGGCTGAAAGCAGTTCAAGCGCGGCGCGTGAAATTGCCACATTAATTGAAGAATCGGTTGCACAGGTTGAGGAAGGCGTGGAGGTAAGTCAGAATGCAGCACAAAGTTTTGAAGGCATTTTGAGCAGCGTGACTGAAACAGGCGAAAGCGTAAAGCAAATTACCAGCTCGGCAGAACAACAGCGCGACCTGGCCGTTGCCGTAAACCGCCTGATTGAAGAACTCACTGGTGGCCTTGAAAAACACACTGGCAGCAAAACCGCATGAGTGAATTGAGCCAATACGAACAGGGCTTTGGGTCGTTTCGAATTGGCGAGATGACCCTGGCCCTGCCGATGAAGTCGGTCAGGGAAGTGGTGCCCTTTCACCCCTTGATGGCATTGCCTTGCCCACACCCGTGGATCAAGGGTGGCCTGGACCTGCGCGGCGTGAGTATCCCTGTGCTGGACCTGGAATGTTTGTTGAACCGGCCCGGCCACCAGTATTCACCGGGCTGTATTTTGCTGATCGCCCATGAAAATCATTTGCTGGGGCTGATTGCCGACCAGGTGAAAGCCTTGTTTTTTGCAAACCCCAATAGCCTGCACACCGTCAGTTCCACAGATTTAATCGGCCGCCTGTTTGCTGGCAGCCTGATGAACCACGAACTAAACCAACTGGTTCAGGTGCTTTCCACGCAAGCCTTGTTCGAGTTACCCGGCTTGCCCAAAGCAAAAGATCCTGAACCGCACCGCCAGTCGCTTGAATTGCAAACGTCGAACGAAGACACTGCCCTGAACACGCGCACGCCGCTGATGCTGATGCAAAGCATGGCCACCCTGTTCGCAGTGAATCCGAAAGACATTGAAACCACCGTGGTCAACCCGGTGCTGCTGCCCAGTGAGTACGCTGGCGGATTTTACAAAGGCAATCTGGATTACAGGGAACAAACCATTCCGGCAATTGACCTTGCAAGCTACCTGGGCCTTGGTGCCCACAAACAAGCACAACAGCTTACGCAGCAGGCCTTTGTCATTCGCATTGATGGACACCCACTGGCCCTGCTGATCGATCGCGTTTTGGACATTGTGCATGTGCCACACAATTCCGTGATTCCCCTGCCCGGTTTTGGTCTGCCCAAGGCGGTGCAACTTGAAGGGGCTTTGCCCAGCAAGGTGTTTCCAAAAGAAGACCCACATTCACAGCGTGGTCCGCAATATTTCGTGCTGTCATGCCAGCGAATCAGCGAAGACCAAGAGTTGATTGAACTGGCCAGTATTATGGCCAAAGCCAGCGCGACAACTCAGCAAAATGCCGAGAACCAGCAAGGCAAAACCACACATGGCCTGGACCGCTTGATGGTGTACCGATTGGGCACCGAATTTTCCACACCCATTGAGCAAGTGCGAGAAGTGCTCCCTTATCGGGCAGACATCGAAATTTTTGAACGCGGCAATCCCATGCTGGGCATGCTGACCCACCGCAATGAATCCATTCCTGTTTTTGACCTGGCGCAGTGGCTGGGAGCAGAACGCCAAAGTCTTGATTATGAATCCAGCATTTTGGTGGTGAATGCACATGGTGCCAGCGTTGGCTTTGCTGTCACTTCGCTGACGGCAATTGAAAATGCGCAGTGGGAACCCAGTGTGCCTGTGCTGGGCGAACAACGGCAGTTGCTGCATGGTCAGTTAAAAACCACGCAGCGCCTTGCACAAATAGGAGAAGGCAAACACCAGCGCATGGTGGAGGTGATCGATTTGCAACAGCAGGTATTGCTGATCCTCGATCAGTTTGGTCTGGCTGTATCGCCTGCTATTGAGGCTGTTGCTGCAACTGCTGTTGAGCCGTTTGCGCATTCTGACCCCGCAGCGCATTGAACTCTTTCACAAATTCCTCAAAGCGGTCTTGCTCAATCGCTTCGCGCATTTCACGCATCAATTCCAGGTAGTAATGAAGATTGTGCATGGTGTTTAACTGTGCACCCAAAATTTCTTTGCTGCGATCCAGGTGGTGCAGGTAAGCACGTGAGAAATTCTTGCAGGTATAACAACTGCAAGTGGCATCGAGTGGACTTTCATCGTTGCGGAATTTCGCGTTGCGAATGCGAATATCGCCCGTGCGGGTGAACAACCAGCCGTTTCGCGCGTTGCGGGTGGGCATGACACAGTCGAACATGTCGATGCCCTGCCCAACTGCGTTCACCAGATCTTCGGGAGTACCCACACCCATCAAGTAACGCGGCTTGTGCTGTGGCAACTTGGGCGCGGTGTGCGCCAAAATTCGTTGCATGTCGTCTTTGGGCTCACCCACCGATAAACCACCAATGGCATAGCCATCAAAACCGATTTCTTCGAGGCCTTGCAGTGAAATGTCGCGCAGGTCCTCGTACATGCCGCCCTGCACAATACCGAACAAACCGTTGTTGTTGCCCAATTCATCGAAGGAGTCACGGGAACGGCGCGCCCAACGCATGGACATTTCCATGGAAAAGCGTGCCTCAGTGTGTGTGGCTGGATAAGGCGTGCATTCGTCGAAAATCATGACGATGTCAGAATTCAACACTGTTTGAATGCGCATGCTTTCCTCGGGGGTGAGGAACAATTTGTCACCATTCACCGGACTGCAGAAATGAACACCCTCTTCCTTGATTTTGCGCATGGCCCCCAGGCTGAACACTTGAAAGCCACCTGAGTCGGTCAAAATTGGCCCTTTCCAGCCCATAAACTGATGCAAACCACCGAATTTTTCCATGATGTCCAGGCCCGGCCGCATCCACAAATGAAAGGTATTACCCAGAATGATTTGCGCCTGAATTTCGGTGAGGTCGCGCGGCGTCATGCCCTTCACGGTGCCATACGTGCCCACAGGCATGAAAATCGGCGTTTGAATGACGCCGTGTGCGGTGGTAATTTCACCGCGACGGGCTTTGCCCGAGGTGGTTTTGAGTTTGAAGGACAGTGCGCTCAAGGAAAATGCCTTTTTAGAATTGGCCGTATTTTAAATCATTTCAAGCACATGGGCCTGAAAACCACGTTTTGAGTCACCATTCCAGCAATTCAAGCGCTTGTTTGGCACAATGGAGACATTCACAAAATTAGAAGTACCCCATGCAACAACCTGCCAAACCCGAATTCATTCGCGCTGAGAAACGCGAAGGCGACGCCGAGCTGGACGCGCACATGTTTCGGCAAGCACTGGCCCAATTCGCCACCGGCATCACCATCATCACCACCAAAAACGCCGAGGGCAAGTACGTGGGGGTGACCGCCAATTCATTCAACTCGGTGTCACTCCACCCGCCTTTGGTGTTGTGGAGTTTGTCGAAGAAAGCCAGCAGCCACGATGCATTTGCTGAGGCCACCCATTATGGCGTCAGTGTGTTGTCGGCCGATCAGGAAGATTTGTCGCATCATTTTTCGACATTCAAAGGCGACCGTTTTGCCGGTGTTGAAGTCATCGAAGGATTGGGTGGCGCACCGTTGATTCCCCATGCATTGGCACATTTTGAGTGCAAGGTGCGCAGTCGCTACGACGAAGGCGATCACTTCATTATGGTGGGCGAAGTGTTGCGTTGCGACTTCCGGGAAGGTGAGGCGCTGGTGTATCGGTCGCGGAAATACTTCCGGAACTGATCGGAGAGTATTCATTGCCCGATCGGCTTGGGTTCCGATCTCTCGGAGCTTCTTGATCGCCCACTCGGCTTGGGTTCCGATCTCTCGCCTGCCTGTTAACTGCCCAATCGGCTTGGGTTTCAATCTCTCGCCAGAAAACCTGTACTTCCCTTTTTGAGATTCACCCTGACTCACCTCGCTC
>NZ_DFOZ01000039.1:0-3175 GCF_002377005.1 Limnobacter sp. UBA3528
GTTGTCGCTGATCTTGCCCATGGCACCGTCGGCCACTTGCAACAAAGAGATACCGTCGTTGGCGTTGCGTCCAGCCACATCAAAGCCGCGAATTTGCGCTTGCATGCGCTCGGCAATGGCCAGGCCTGCTGCGTCGTCTTTGGCGCTGTTGACACGAAGGCCTGAGGACAGGCGGGCAATTGAGTTGTTCAAACCGATGCCAGAGCCTGAGAGGTTTTTCTGGGCGGTCAGTGAGGCTACGTTGGTGTTGATTCCTAGCATGATAATTCTCCAAGCAATTTATTGAGTTAAGAGTCAGTCGCCTTCAGTGTCGTGCACTGTCGTGCGCTGCTCATGATTCATTAACGCTTGGAAAAAATGATTCTTTAGGGTTGATGTGAAATTTATTTCACCCCTACCCTTTCAGGCGAAGGCTCCATGCCCTTAAGGCCTGTAACTGGGATGCCAGGTTGGACTTGATTTTGTCGTCAGTGACATTGCCATCCGAATCGAAACCACCCGCAAATGCATTGGCAAATACTTCCGGTTTATTCAAGGGATGTAAATCAAGATAAACACACACCTGCCGCAAATGGTATTGGGCGCGCGACGTACCCATGCCGCCACCTGCGCCGCAAATGGCCACAGGTTTACCAGCCAGCAAAGCGTTGTCAGGGTAACGTGATGCCCAGTCGATCGCATTTTTCAAAGCGGGTGCGATGGAGTAGTTGTATTCAGGGCAAGCCAACAACAAAGCATCGGCTTGTTGTAACTGTTCAAAAAAGGCTTGCACAGCCGCTGGCCGTTCAGCGAGATCAGCATTGAAGAATGGCAAGTCGATCAAATTGGCGAAGTGCATTTCCATACCCTCGGGTAACTGCCCTGACGCCGCACGCAATAAACCCGTGTTGCAAGATTTCGTACGAAGGCTGCCGGAAATACCCAGTACGCGAATGGTATTGCTCATGGTGTGCTCCTTTGAATTGAACGAATCAGTCTTTCTTGGGTGGAATGGCGTAGGTGCCCACGGCATGCGCCACGGGATCGGGCAAACCTTCGGAGTACACACTCACCTCGCCAATGGCCAGTGTCTTTCCCACTTTAATCAATTTGCACACACCAATAATGTCGCGATCCGCTGAGGGTTTTCTCAAAAAATTGATGTTCATGTTGGTGGTCACTGCCAAAGGCACAATGCCAATTCGCCCCAGTATGCCCACATACAAGGCGCAGTCGGCCACCAAAAACATGACGGGGCCAGCCACAGTGCCACCGGGCCGCAGTTCAGCCACCGTGATTTTGTGGCGAATGGTAGCGGAGTCGCCATCGACATGTTCAACCGTGATTTTGCTTTGTGGAAATTGCGTGTTGATGAATTCATTCATCATTTCTTTGGTGATCAAAACCATCTCCTACTTAAGCTGTAACAAAACTCAGCACCAAACCCAACGCTGCGCAAGTACCCAGCACCTGCATCACCGACCACTTGAAGTAAAAAAGTGCAGTGACAGCACCCAAGGTAATCGCTAGGGCGGCCCAGTCAAAATGACCTTCCAAGCCCTCAGGCCACAGCACGTGATAGGCAAAAAATACGGCAAGGTTCACTACCACGCCAACCACAGCAGCGGTAATGGCCAGCAAAGGTGCAGTGAATTTCAAGTCGTCGTGGGTGCTTTCAACCAAAGGACCACCCGCCAGAATGAACAGAAAAGACGGAAGGAATGTGAACCATGTGACCAAGGCAGCAGCAAGTGCACCCGCAATAAAAGCGTTCTCGGGTCCGAAGGCAGCCTGCACATAAGCACCTACAAAACCCACGAATGCCACCACCATAATCAGCGGGCCGGGTGTGGTTTCGCCCAAAGCCAAACCGTCAATCATTTGCGTGGGTGTCAGCCAGCCATAATGGCCCACTGCGCCTTGGTACACATAAGGCAACACGGCGTACGCACCACCAAAGGTGAGCAAGGCCGCCTTGGTGAAAAACCAGCCCATTTGCGTGAAGGTGTTTTGCCAACCCAGGCTTGCTGTCAGCAAGCCCATGGGCACCAGCCAAAGCAATGCACCTGCCACAACCACTTTGGCCAAATGAACTTTGCTGAAACGGGCATGCTCGGGTGTCGGGGTGTTGTCGTCAATTAAAGCAGCGCCATACGATTTTTGTGCACCGGCATGCCCAGCGCTGCCGTTGAACTTGGTCGGGTATAACCTGCCACCCAAAAACCCCAACACTGCAGCTGTGGCCACAATGATGGGAAAGGGTACATTCATGGCAAAAATCGCCGCAAAAGACGCTGCCGCAATTGCCCACATCCAGTTGTTTTTCAGGGCACGAGAGCCAATGCGGTGTGCCGCATGCAACACGATCGCGGTCACTGCTGGCTTAATGCCATAGAAAATACCAGCAACAACAGGCACATCGCCATAAGCAATATAAATCCACGACAACCCAATCAGAATAAACAGTGATGGGAGCACAAACAAGGCGCCTGCGACTATTCCCCCCCAAGTGCGGTGCATTAACCACCCAAGGTAAGTGGCCAACTGTTGAGCCTCCGGGCCCGGCAACAACATGCAGTAATTCAGGGCATGTAGAAAACGCTTCTCGGAAATCCAGCGGCGGCGCTCCACCAGCTCCTCATGCATGATCGCAATTTGTCCGGCTGGCCCACCAAAGCTGATAAAACCCAGCTTCAACCAAAACCAGAAGGCCGGCATCAGGCTGACCGGTGCGGGGGGTTGATCAAGAGCGGTCATTTCAGCAGCAGGTGTGGACATTGATCTGTGAGGTCATTGATTCGACCGCTAATCTTATCTCATACTTGGACCTCAACAAGAGGAACACCATGAACTGGATCAGCAACATTGCTTTGGCCATCGCAGCCATCATCCATTTTTTACCGCTCAGCGGAATCATGGGCAAAACCACGCTTGAAAGGCTTTATGGCGTTGCAATTGACGACCCGAATTTGTTGATTGCCATGCAACACCGCGCCTTGTTGTTCGGTTTGCTGGGTGTGTTGTTCGTGGTGGCCATGTTCAAGGCAGATTTACGCCTGCTGGCCATGTGCTTTGGCCTGATGAGCACGGTTGGCTTTATTGCAGTGGCGTGGCAAGTGGGCGATTACAACCCATTGATTGCACGGGTCATCAAGGCTGATGTCATTGTGATTGTGGCGCTGATCATCGGCTTGAT
>NZ_DFOZ01000039.1:3522-69846 GCF_002377005.1 Limnobacter sp. UBA3528
AAAAAGCCCCCAGGACCGTCACGAGTCACCGGGGGCCGTACTACTCCCACTGCCTTAATCAAACTTCACGCCACTACGTCTGCCTTCACCTGGCGATAGGCCTTCACATCAAATGTGCCCATTTGCGCGGCATACTGCGTGGCAAAACCGGGGAACATGGTGGCATTGAAACCGTCTTCAGTCAGGTACCAGCTTTTGCAACCTGAATTCCAGTTGGTTTTCGCCAAACGCTTTTGTATGTTGGCATTGTGTTTGGCCTGCACATCGGGTTTCACATCCAGCATTTTCAGATTCGAATCCAGAATGGTTCGAATGCCTTTCACCGCATAGGCGATTTGCTGTTCCATGTACACCAGTGCCGAGTTGTGACCGGGCCCGCTGTTGGGTCCAAACATGATGTACAGGTTGGGATAGCCGCTCACATTGATGCTTTTGTAGGCTTGTGCGCCGCGCTGCCATTCCTTGGCCAATTCGCGCCCACCCACACCCAATACTGGGTACGGTGTACCGCTTTTCGGTACATCAAACCCGGTGGCAAACACAATGCAGTCCACGCGATGCTCAATGCCTTCCGAGGTGCGAATGCCCTGCTCTACGATGTTGGCGATTGGCCAAGTGATCAGTTCGCAGTTTTCTTTTTGCAAGGCCGGGTAGTAATCGTTGCTCACCAGAATACGCTTGCAACCCAGTTTGTAATCGGGTTTCAATTGCCTGCGCATCCAGGGGTCAGGTACTTGCGATTTCAAAAACGCCTGGCCCAAACGCTCACCAAGTCGCGTCACCGGTGAACTCCAGATCACAGCCAAAGCCATGCTCTCGTGGGTCCAGTACAGCGCTTCGCGAATGGCTTTCTGTGTGAAGGGCAATTTAGCGAACAGCTTTTTGCTCAACTCAGAAGTTGAGAAATCCGGGCGGGGCATAACCCACGCTGGCGTGCGCTGAAACACCTTGAGCTTGTCCACTTTTTTCACCAGCTCGGGAATGATTTGAATGGCGCTGGCGCCCGTGCCAATCACAGCCACCCGCTTGCCAGTGAAGTCGTATTCATGGTCCCACTGCGCGCTGTGAATTTTCTTGCCCTTGAAATTCTCGATGCCACGAATTTTAGGGAAACTGGCGTTGGCCAAAGGACCGCTGGCCATGATCACGGTTTTGCCTTTCCACACACGCCCACTGTCCGTGTGAATCATCCACAGGCCTTGGGCGTCGTCGAGCTCTACGCGCGTTACATTTTGCTGGTACTGAATCAGTTTTTCCAAACCGAAGTCATTCACCAAACTGTGCACATAGCCCAGAATTTCCTTGCTGCCCGAATAACTGCGAGACCAGTTGGGGTTGGGTGCAAAGGAAAAACTGTACAGGTTAGATGGAATGTCACACGCAGCACCAGGGTATTGGTTGTCGCGCCAAGTACCGCCAACTTCCGATGCACGCTCAAGAATGGCCACGTTGTGCACACCAGCTTCACGCAATTTGATGGCAGTGCCCAACCCGGCAAAACCGGCGCCAATAATCAGCGTGTCGTACACATGCTCACCGCTTTTTTCGGCACTGCTTTTGCTTGAACTGCGGCGCACCGTGGTTCGGGACGTTGGCGCAGCTTTCAGAGCTTGCGCGGGCTTTTGAGTTCTATTGTTCATTTCAAATTCCAGTTCAATCAGGCTGTGGTGTGCCAGGTTAGTTTGTTCACCCAGCTTGGCACTTCAGGCAACCAGCTTTTCGGGATGTAATTCGACGCCTTCACTGCTGCATCCACAGGTACATGGTAAAAACGGTTCTTGCGATCAATCACCCACTTGCCGTGCATGCGCATCACCTGGTACCAGGGATTGCGACGACCCTCCGGCGTTTCACCACCATACTTTTCGAATTTGGCCATGGCCTCATACAGTTTTTCTTCTTTCAAACCCATGGTCACAATGTTGTCACGCATGCGGTTCAACAAAGGGAAATACACTGCGACACCCAGCAATAGTTTGGGATTGATGGCCGTGGCAATCGACTCCAATGCCAGACGATACATTGGGCCGTGCCCCATCATTTCCAGCACGTGAAAATCCACGCCCAAATGGCGGGCTTCATCGGCATTAATCTTCTTGAAAACCTCGTGGCACACCGGGTCTTTCACTTCATCAAGCAGGAACTTGCACAATGCGCCGTCCAGCGTCACTTCCAGCATGGGAATGACGCTGCCCAGCACGCTCAAGGGCATGTCATCGCTGTACTTGTCCAGCCAATCAATGGTTAAACGCAGATTGATGTTGGGCTCAGGAATTTCACCGTCTTCCAGCATGCCCCAGCGTTGCATCAAAGCCAGTTCAGCATTCGCATGGCGCTGCTCTTCTGCATGAAACCAGGTGTAGATTTCTTTCAAAGTGTCATTCGGCGCTTTTTTGGCCATGGCGGCAAATCCGCGCGCACCAATGTGTTCAATCCAGGTCAGGTCAGCCATGAAGGCTTTCAATTTGGGCCACTGTTCTTCAGTGATCATCTCGCGGCCGGGGGCATCCCAATCAATGTCGGCCAAGGCCCACTGATTGTCCTTGATGCGGCGCAGTGTTTTTTCCAGATCGAGTTGAGGCATTTTGTGTACTCCTTAAAAAGCTTTTGCGGCCACACGGGCCAATAAACCAGCACCGCGCGTGTAGCTGCGCGGCATCAGGCGCTTCATGCGCCAAATCATGCGGGCATCCAACTGGGGCAGCACGTACAGCTGCCCCTTGTCCAATGCATTCAATGTTTCTTTCACCACACCGTCAGCCGATACACCGGTCCACTCCATCAGCTTGTTGGCAAGTTGATTGGATGCGGCGTCAATTCGGCCGTCTTTCGTAATATTGGTTTTCACAAAGGTGGGGCACAACGCAGTCACATTCACGCCAGTGCCAGCCATCTCGGAAGCAAGTGTTTCGGTCAACGCCAAAGCACCGGCCTTGGTCACGTTGTAAGCGCTCATCAAAGGGGCAGCGGCAAAGCTGGCTGTGGAAGCCACATTGACAATACCGCACTTCGCAGTAGCGCCCTTTTTGCGCAAGCGCGGGGCAAACACATGGCAACCGTGAATCACACCCCACAGGTTCACGCCGATGGTCCACTTCCAGTCCTCAATGGTGGTTTCACCGATCGGCTTGCCTCCAGCGCCCACACCGGCGTTGTTCACCACCAAATCAATGGCGGTGTCATTCTCGGTGCCACCAAAAATTTCCTCGGCTTTCAAGGCCAATGCTTCCACATCCTTGAGTTTGCTGACGTCGCACTTCACAGCCCAGGCCTGCGGCACAAACACCAGGTCAGCGTTCTTCAGCTTGCCCGCCACTTGGTCCATAATCAGATCCACGGTTTCCTGTGCGCGCTCCAAACTAATATCGGCACACACCACGCGACCGCCCCTGCGAACCAACTCAAGCGCGAAAGCCCGCCCTATACCGCTGCCCGCGCCAGTGACCACTGCATTGGCACCCTTGGTAATTTTTTTCCCGAACATGTGTAAATCCTATTGCGCTTGACAGCGCGACCGTGACATTGAACAATGTCATCTTAAAACGAACGTTTGTTCGGATTCAATTCGGATTTATTCATGACCAGAAAACCAAAACAAACCCGCTCCCAGAACACCGTGGAAACCATTGTTCAAGGTGCTTTCATTGCCCTGGCCAAACATGGTGCAGAAGGTGCAACCACGCGACAAATTGCAGAATATGCAGGTGTTGGCGTGGGCTCAATCTACGAGTATTTCGAGAACAAGGAAGCGATTTTCAGTGCCATGGGTGAGCGCTTTTCCAGGGAGCTGGTTGGCGTGATTCAGGGTGCCACACACAAGGTTGTTCGGCTTTCGCTACGCGATGGGGTGTATGAACTGATTGCACAAACCGCCGAATTCCTGAAAAAAGACGATGAGCTGTACCTGCGTTGTGCGCGTGAGTCAGCCTTGATGGAAAAACATGTTCCTTTTGGCCCCATTTACCGCGCACTGGCTGACCTGTTTATCCAGCATGCCATCAAGCACCCGGAAATTTTGCAGCTGAACAACCTGCAAACCATGACTTACATTTTCATCAACAGCGGCATCGCCACGATGATTCGCTATCTGAACCACCCCAACCCCGGCTTTTCGTTCGATGACCTGGCCAAGGGTTTGGCCGACATGGCGGGGCATTATGTGGAAAGGGAACTGCAAAGCTGAGGGGCTCCAAATTGACTATCGTTAAATATCGTTAAATTCGATACCATGCACTAGCTTGGAGAAATAGTGCAGGAGCCACCATGAACCTGTCGGCACGCCTGTATGTGGTTGACGATGAAACGCTACAACGAGAAGCCCTTAGTACCCTTCTGGAGGGAGAAGGGTACGCCGTCACGGGCTTTTCTAACGCCAGGGACGCATTGAACGCGCTGCGCGAGCAACCTTGCGACCTGCTGCTGACCGATTTACGCCTGCCCTGCTTAAGCGGCACCGAGCTGATTCGCGAAGCACTGAAAATTTCACCAGACCTGAGCGCCATTTTAATGACTGGCCACGGCAGCATGGAGACAGCGGTCGAGGCGATGCAAATGGGCGTACTCGACTACATTCTCAAGCCGTTCAAGTTCGCTGAAATTGCCCCGGTCATTCGACGCGCACTGGAAAACCGTCGACTGCGACTACAAAATGCAGCCCTGCTGGACAAGGTGACTGCGGCCAATCAGCGCCTGACTGAATTGAATACCGATCTTGACAGCTTTGCCGCGCGGGTTGCACACGACCTGAACTCGGTCATGCACTTGATCCAGGGGCATGCAACTGGCCTAAGCAGCCGTTCCAGCAACAGCTTTACGCCACAGGAGTGGCTCCACATTCAGCGCATTAAGGAAAGCAGCGACCGAGGTAGCAAACTGGTTTCCGACCTGCTCGCATTTGCACGCCTTGGTGACTCCGAACTGAACTTGAATCCGGTTAACTTGGCCGATTTGGTGTCGCGTGCCCGAATATTGTCGGAACTGGACAGCGATGGACCTCGACCCAACTGGCGGGTTCAACCACTGCCTGTGATTCAAGGCGATGAGGCCCTGCTGGAGCAGGTCTTTCTCAATCTATTTTCGAATGCACTGAAGTTCAGCAGCAAACAAACACATCCGGAAATTCATGTCGACGTTCACGAAACCGACGACAAAGTAACCATCACGGTAAGAGACAACGGCGTGGGGTTCGACCCAGAGCTTGCCGCCAATTTATTCAAACCGTTTCAACGCCTGCACAACCAACACGACTACCAGGGTCACGGGATGGGCCTGGCGAATGTTAAAAAAATCATTGAGCGGCACCACGGGGTTATTGAGGCTCACAGCGATGCGGGCCAAGGCGCTGCATTCGCAATCTGTTTGCCACGCCATGCGAACAGCACTGAAACAAACCTGACCGACACCAATACCGCCACCGCACGGGCACCCGATGAACTGCTGGAGCAACAGCACGCACTCGAGGCCTTGAAGTTCAACATGGCCCTTCAACGCCTGGGTGGGCAAATTGGCAAGCTGGGTGGATGGGCAATCGACATCATCAACAACGATGCGGTGTATTGGTCCGAAGAAACCTTTCAATTGCTTGACCAGGAGGCTGACCAGATACCCACCCTGGAACAGGGCATGAGCCTGTATGTAGGGCGCTATAAAAAAGTGATCGCCGAGGCCATTGAGAATGCCAAACAACAGGGTTTGCCGTTTGACATTGTGGTTCAAATGAACACTTTCAAGAACCGGCGTATCTGGGCGCGCATTGCCGGGGAAGTCATGAAAGACGCTGACGACAAACCCGTCAGAATTCACGGCTGTATTCAGGACATCACAGAGCAGCGAAAGAAAGACGTGATGATGGAAAGGATCAATGGTGCCTTGCTGGCGCAAAATCACATCAATCAACGAATTTCAACTTTTGACAGTGCTCAGGCCATGTACGAGGAAATTTGCGAAGCCGCGCCCCGCCTGGCGAAAATTCCGTTGGTGTGGGTGGTTGACTTCAAGCGGGAAACTCTTGAATTCAAGATCGCTGCGACGGGCGGACGAGACACGGATTTCGTTGCAACCATCATGTCCAAACTGGCGATCAGGCCTGATTCGCCTCTGCTGCAAAAATTACGGACAGGCCAGGTGTATGTGGTGGACGATTTGCGCAACGAACCCATGGCCAAACACTGGCTGGAAGAATCGCTTGCACGTGGCTTTGAATCCATGGCGATTATTCCCCTGCATCTGAACGGCCGTTTACATTCAGGCCTGGTGTACATGGGGGACGAAAGCTATTTCTTCAGCGATGAAATGGTCCACCTGCTCGACACCGTCGCCCGCAATCGCTCCATGGCGCTGGACAATCTGATCAATGGCATTGAAAAAGCAAAGGCCATGGAAAGTCTGCGCCTGTTGCAAACCTGCCTTGAACGCCTCAATGACATGGTGCTGGTCACCGATGCAGAGCCCTTCGAGTCGGGCGGCATGAAAATTCAGTATGTGAACAAGGCGTTTCTGGAACGTACAGGCTACACCCGAGAGGAAATTTACGGACAAACCCCTGCGGTGCTGGAGGGAGTGGACACACAGCCCGATGCAAAGACAAGAATTCGCGAAGCACTGTCCCGCCAGGAAGCTGTGCGCGAGGAACTGATCACCTACACCAAGAACGGCGAAAAAATGTGGGTAGATGTCGAGATTGTTCCCATGATCGACCCACTGGGCAAATGCACCCACTGGATCGGTATTCAACGCGATATCACCGAGCTGAAACTTCGCCAGGACGCCTTGCAAGAAAGCCTGTCCATGTTTCGCTCGCTCACGCGGGTCACCACAGATTGTGTGTGGGACTGGGATCTTGAAACAGACGAGCTTTGGTGGAATGAGGGTATGCAAAGCCTGTTTGGCCACCCCAGTGAATCGCTCGAGAAAAATTCCAAATCTTGGACGCGCCTTATTCACCCGGAAGACCTTGAACGTGTGCTGAGCAGTGTGCAAAAAGCCATCGACAGCGAAGGTGACATTTGGCAGGACGAATACCGCTTTCAGCACGTCGATGGTCGATGGCTGGACGTACTGGACAGGGGCCATGTGATCCGTGATCACACCGGAAAAGGCATTCGAATGGTCGGTGGCATGACGGACATGAGCAGGCTTGTGCAATCCAAGCGCGAGAGCGAAGCACAATTGGCCCGCATGCAATTGCTGAACCAGATTACACGGGCGATTAGCCACCGCCAAAGTCTGGAGTCGATTTACAACGTGGTTGTTAATCATGTGGAGGAACGCCTGCCCTCGGACTTCAGCCTGATGGCAACCTACAACAATGCAAAAAACATATTGACGGTGCGCTCAGTGGGCCAACGCAGCCAAGCCCTGGCCGACAAGCTGGGCCTGTTTGTAGGCGCACAGGTCAAAGGGCATGGTGTTCATCTTGAGGTAGCGTTGAAAGGCAAGCGTGTACACAACGCAAACATGGGTGCCACACGCGGACCAATCGGTGCAGCCATGAATAGCCTGGGTGGCCTGTACAGTCTGATCATCAACCCTTTGATGAAGGGCGACGAGGTGCTTGGAATTCTCGTGATTTCACGCACGGAAATTGATGCATTCTCCAGTGAAGAAATCGAGTTTGTCGACCAGTTGAGCGAACACGTTGCAGTGGCTTTGTCACAGGTAGAATTGTTGAATGAACTTCAGGAAGCTTATCGGGAGTTGCAATCGACACAAAACATGGTGCTGCAACAAGAAAGGCTGCACGCACTGGCGGGCATGGCCAGCGGTATTGCCCACGACATCAACAATGCCATTTCGCCTGCCACGCTTTATCTGGAGTCGCTGCTGGAGAACGAGAAAAACCTCAGCGAGAAAGGCTACAAACAGTTGCGCATTGTTCAAACCGCGATTGACGATGTCAGCAACACCGTGGACCGCATGGGGCGTTTCGCCCGATCGAGAAGTGAACTTGAACCAGCCAATATGTGCGATGCCAACGACATGTGCCTGGAAGCGATTGAACTGACCAGGCCACGCTGGGGCGATATGGCGCTTCGAAACGGCATCACCATCGGCATTACACATGAGTTGAGCAACCCTTTGCCCAAGCTGGCGGTTTCTGAAACTGAATTGCGCGAGATTCTGACCAATCTGATTTTGAATGCGGTCGACGCCCTGCCCCAAGGCGGCCACATTCAACTAAAAACCGAATTCAAAGAAAAAGACACCGAACCACTGGTGGTCATCTGCCTGCAAGACAACGGCATCGGCATGAGCAAAGAACAGCAGGCACGTTGCTTCGAACCATTTTTTACCACCAAAGGTGAACGCGGCACAGGACTGGGATTGTCTATGGTGTATGGCATCGTGCAGCGTGCAGACGGTTTCATGGAAATACACAGCGAGCCAGGGAAAGGCACCACCGTCAGTTTGTATTTCCCCGTACGAACCGCCAGCGAACCCGCTGCATTCCACACCAGCAGCGTAGAGTTCGACCCCAACACTGGGCGACCGCTTAACCTGCTGCTTGTCGATGACGACCCCAATGTGTTGGCTGCCATGTCAGCCATTCTTGAAATGAGCGGACATCAAATTCACACCGCGGGCAGTGGCGCACTGGCCGCGCAATTATTCAATGAAACAGCACGCAAAGGCAAAGCATTCGACGCAGTCATCACCGATTTGGGCATGCCGGAAATGGACGGAAAGGAGTTGGCAGAAATGATCAAGTCCCTGAGCCCGGCCACTCCGGTGTTGATGCTGACAGGCTGGGGCAAGCAAATGTCGCTCAGCCAGGAAGAAGTACCCCAGGTGGACATGATCATGGCCAAACCACCCAAACCGGCTGAACTGGAAATGGCCCTGCGCAAGCTTTGCCGGAGGTAAGCGCTTGGTGTAAGCCAGGTGACAACATTTACCCCCTATACTGCTGACACAACAACACCAAACCGGAGACCACGAATGCGCCTTATGTTGCGCCATCTTCAACAGGCCACCTTACTGGCCTGTGCAGCCCTGCTAGCGGCGTGTAGCCCGCCCCCGCCCGACTCCATGGAAAAAATGGCCAATGGCAATATTGTGGAGGTGCGCGGTTTGAATACGGAGCAGATCACCTTTGTAACGCGCAATCGAATCGTGACCCTGTTTGCAACCGACGCTTACAACATCATGCGTGAAATGAAGCGCCACTATCCCCAAGAGTTCAACAGTCACCCCATGCTGTCGGTGCAGGCCGTCACAGAGCTGCAAAACCAGAAGGGCGAAGTGTTTCAAAACCAGCCGCTGTTCACGGTGCACTGGCGCAGACCCGATTTGAACCAGATGGACCTGGATTCCAAATTCAGCCTGGACACGGAGGAAATTCTGCTTTATGCAGATCGTGTCGAATCACACAGCATTGTGGGCGATCAGGTTTTGATTGAGCATTGCACCGTCACCGGCAATGGAGAAAAACGTGAGCGCTTTTGCGACCAGGTGCTTGAAGGATTGTTCAACAAGTAATCACTCAGTCCAGAAAACTGCTGAGCATCATGGTTACCTTGCCCCCCTTCATGATGCTGGTGTCCAAAGGCTCATCGCGCTCCAGCTTCACCAACCCAACACCGGGTGCATACCATTCGGTGTGATTGATCAGAATTTCCTGATAACCCGCACTGGCATCGGCGTAAAACACCATCTTGCCAGTGGCATCCAACCGAATGCAGTTCTGAAAAATACCGGCAGGTGTCTCTACCGTGTCATCCAGTGACGCCACTTCGTACACCAAATCAAACGGTTTAATGCTGGCATTGGCCTCGACAAATGGTGGCATCCAGTGCATCACATACGGGCTTGTATCCATGGTCCAGGTGTAGCCCACCCGCAGGTTTCGCCCCTTGGGCAGTATCAAGCGTGGCGCCTGATCAGCCTGCGGCTTGGTCTGCACAATCACGCGTTTCCCCACACGGTAAAAACCGTCATCCCGCTCTTGAACAAAATAGTCCGTGCCATCCGACGTTCTACGTACCATGCCCTCAATCTCGCCCTCTTCAGTTTTGAAGCTGGAGTGCCCCACCGTGCGAATCATCAAATCTTTTTTGTTCTTGCCATCGGGCATGACGAAATCGAGTTTGTATTGCCATTGCAAACCTTCATTCAGCGGAAAGTACTCTCCACCGCCCACCTTGGAACAAGAAGCCAGACCAAGCGCCAGAACTGCCACACTCACAATTTTCAACATGGCTTACTTCTCCGGCAACTGAGGGTCAGGCAGATCCGTAAATTCCAGATCAATTTTCTTGTCTGCAATTCGCGTGTTGTCTCGGGTGGCCTGCGGATCGAATAATTCACCCCCCACTTCGCCGATTTGCAAATTGCCGTTGCGCATTTGGCGCTGCGCGGCGTCCAGCTTTACATGCAATTCTTTGTCGTAAGGCAACACATAAGCACGGGGTGTATCGGAAGGCCTGTCATTGGCCAGGTCGCTGGCCCATACGAACAGTCGCCCTTTGATGCCTTCTGTTTTGTCTGGCTCTTCTACCACCACGGCATAGAACAGAAATCGCTTGGGCAAATCAGCCTGACTGGGCCAACCCTGTGCGTTTTGCCAGTTGACATAGCTGAGCCAATAAAACCCCACCGACACCACAATCAGAACCAGCTTGACCGTCCAGTTCATGCGGCCATACACCAAGGCCAATAGCAACAGCGCTGCTAAAAAAATATAGGCGATGCCCAAACCCACCAACACTTCGTTCATTTTCCGTCTGCCTTCACCAAAGATTTTTCAAGTTGATTGATATTGCTCACCGTGCCGTTTGCATCAATCGTGAAACGAACGGCAGTGGCTTCATCACCTTCTTGCTGCAGGTTCACCGTGGAGTAATGCAACACTTTCAATTTCGGGTTCACCTCGGCCACATAAATATTCACAGGCACCGGGGCCTTGTTTTCAGTTTTGTAGTAGTGCAGGTTCACAATGTATTCACCGGGAGGCCGACCACGAATGGTCAACACCTCCTGGTTCAACGGATTTACAAACACCTGTCCTTCAATTTCCTGAGTGTCATTGGCCAAGCCACGGTCGTCACGGTCCAGGTGCAGCAGACCATCTTGAGGCCGCATGAACCACACCTGCGCACCTGCGGGCCCTGCAGCCCACACGTCAATGTCGTTGGGGTCGTTGTCGGGCCAGCTGACAGTCACCAAAAATTCGGCCTTAGGGTCGATAATTCCGCTTTTGGCGGGTGGATTCAACAACAACAAGGCCATCAAAAACAGAAAAGTGAAAATCAACAAGGCGTTGAAAATCAAATCGGTGAACGGGTCCAGCTCAAAGTCTGGCTTGTGATTGAAAAGCGGCATGCTACTTAGCTCGCTTTCACGTTTCGGTGTGCATAGTCCACAGTGGCTGCAATCAGCTTGTCGGCATGGCGATCCAGCATCAAAAACTGCAAGCCCAACAAAATGCTGCCGATCAAACCCACCAGGGTGGTGTTCATGGCCACGCCCATGCCCTGCGTCATTTGTTGCATCAGGGTTTTGATATCCGAGATATCAAGCTGCTCCAAACCTTCAAGGCTACTGAGCATCATGATGAAACCCACCACCGTGCCCAACAAACCCAGCTTGATCATCAGCCCGGTCACAAACCACCCCACCTGATGCGTACCGCGAGCGCGCTCTGCCATCACCTCGGCCATCAATTGACCTTCACTGGGGTGCGCCAAAGGGTGAGTCAGGTAATCGTGACAAATGGATTGCCCAAGTTTGAAACCGGTGAACCCGTTTCGAATTTGGTCAAAGTAACGTGACTGCCTGCTTAGATAAACACTTCGCCAGCCTGCAAGGCCACTGCCCACCATGAAAGCGAAAACAATGACCACGCAAATGCGCGTGTTGTCAGTCAGGATAATCCATTGAAAAAGGCCTTTGTGCCAGGTCATGTACAAGCCAAAACCCGTCAGGCTGATCAGCAACACCCACAGCAAAAACAGGGTGTGTGTTTTGTTGGTAGTCAATGCAAGTAGTCCCTTGGTTGTTATTCGCCCTGTCCCAGTTTGCAACAGTTCAAGAGACTACTAGCAAGCTACATTCCAGCAGGCGCTCTAAAAGGCAAACGGCTCTGTTTGACGGAAGATGCGCTGTATATTCAATTGGTGTGTTTCAAGCGCCTTGGCATTTACCTTGGGGTCGGTCTGTACGTACACCGCGTTTTTAAACTCGCCAATTTGCGCGCTGATCTGTTCGATCAATTCAACCTCGCTGACACCCTCTTCCAGCCCGTACAACACGGCCTGTTGAACACGCACAAAGTAGTTCAGGTTGCGCTCTATCCAGTCACGTCCTAACACGCCAAAGGAAGTCAGAACGGTGTCATCTGAACCCATTCTTGTCTTCAAGCGACCCAGAAAGTTAATACGCTCCACCACATTGCCGTCATACAAATCGGGGATATCCCTGTTCTGCACCGCCGAGCCAACCCACCACAATTTCAACTCCTGATTGCGCAAAACCAGCGCCTCTTCGGTTTCAAGATCGTTGTAAAAGCGAAATTTCCAGGGTACCCAATCGTTGTGCAGCAAACCCAGATGACCTGTCTTGGTTCGCAAAATACGGCCGGGAACCAGAGACTCTGTGCCTTTTACAGAATCACTTCCCATTCGTTCGGAAAAATTTTCAATGCAGGTGGGGCAGCGCTCGCGCATCAAATCAGCGGTGCGTTTGCCAGCCACAACACGGCTTGAAAAATTCTCGCCCGGGGCAAGTGTGCTTGCAAAGGCAGCCCGAAAACCGACATTGCCCAGCACGTGCTCAGGCTTGGGTTGCGTATTTAAAACCCACACAGGCTTGGTACCGAATTTGGAACGAATGGCTGCGGCTGCGCTTTCGCCCACAGCGGCAGTTGCGCCGGAATCAATCACCATCAAGGCTTTGGGCGAATCAACCACCACAATCGACAGTGCAAAATCCTGCCCCTCTGCGGGCAGGCTTTGGCCAGCACAAGTCCATTCATACACCGTGGCACGGTGTTGCTGCCAGCAATCACCCGCCTGGGCATGAACAAACGGTGCAAGCAACAACAAGACAGTTGCAAGGGTAAAATTTCGGACGATCAACGACATGAGAAAACAAAGCCTGAATCAACACAATCCCGAAAGAATAGCCGATTCAGGCCTTGCTTCAAAATGCTAGAACCTCAGACTGACTCCCACCCACGCATTTCGGGGGGTACCTGGCGCGAGAAATGATTCATAGGTGATGTCATCTTCATCGTCCACCAACGAACCATTGCGGTCGAAAATATTTCCTCCCAACAAAGCGCCATTGAAGTATTCACGATCAAACACATTGTTCAAACGCGCGATCAGGGTGACACTTTTGCTCAAGGCATGGTTCACACCCAGATTGAATACCGCAAAACCGGGAATACGACCATTGTCCTTGAACTCCACGGGCCCTTCGCCAGGAATATTCACAATGCCAGCCTGGTGCTGGTTGTTCTCGTTGCCTCGGGCGTATTGCTCGCTTTGCGCCTGCATGTCCACAAACACGGTGGTGGAGTTGCTGGCCTTGTATCCCAGTGACAACTTCACATTGTGTTCGGCCAAACCCGGAATTTTGTTGCCCGGTTGCACTTGAATGAAACCACCTTCCACTGCCGGGTCACCGTTCAAATCCACAGCGCTGCTGTTGCCCTCGCTGGCCAAACGTGCCGGGCTTTGAAACGATGCATCCAAGTATTGGTAGCTGGCACCGAAATTCCACACGGGTGTTTCCCAGTCAAAATCAAGTTCAACCCCCTGCCGACGGGTTTTTCCGTAGTTCTGGAAGAACCCGCCCGAACCTGCGCCATCCGTCACGAACAGAATGTCGTTTTTGTTATTGGCCCGGAACACGTTGAATGAAAAACCATACTGATTGCCACCACTGGTCCAGCGGGTGCGATAGCCACCCTCGACCGTGGTGGTGATCACTTGCTCAAGAAACGGGTCGGCAGCCATTGCATTCGGTAACAAGCATGGAAATTCCGGGTCAGAACAAGCCAGTTCAACCGGTGTGGGCACCCGGTTGCTGGTGCCCGCACTGGCATACCAGGTGCTGCGCGCAGCCGTTTGATAGGCAATCCCCACAGACGGATTAAAACGTTGGTAGGTGTAATCGTTGTTCAAGCCCGGGCTGGCCTCGCCTTCCTCATTGATCAACACCGGGCTTAAGCGGTCTGTGGTTTTCACCAAGGCGTGGTTGTAGCGGCCGCCCAGCAGCACAGTGGTTTTGTCATTCAAAGTCCAGACATCCTGTGCATACACCCCCAATTGCCGGTTATTCGCCTCCACATTGACCTGCTCAATCGGTGCGTACAATTCGCGCACTGTGCGATCGTTGTTGAACACGCCCAGGGCGTAGCTGCGCCTGAAATCCGACTGCCCGAACTCGAGCTGAGTTCCCAACAATACTTTGTGCGCGCCTATTGGTGCCAAGGCAAACTGCAAACCCACTCCCACCACATCCTGATTCAACACACCTCGGTTGTTGGCGCCGGGGCAATCGGCGCTGTCAGGTTCTATGGCAGCGGGGTCGTTTTCATCAAAAGTCACTGTACCTGGCGCGTAAGCGGTAGAGGCCGGTGCACTGCAAGTCACGTTGTAAGTGCCCGGGCCCAGGTCGCCTTCCACTTCTGCACGGTCAGGTTCGAACTCAGCCACGCCAAAGCGGTAGTCTTCATTTTCGTTACCATCGCCATTGAATGTGACCGACCTTGAACTTCGGTAATAGGCGTTTGCTGTCAGCTCGGCCCCGCTTTGCAAGTAGCGCGTGAAGTCCACCGCAAACTGCCCACCCGTGTTTTGAGTGTTGTCAAAATAGGTGTACGACTGGGCACGATTCTGTTCGTAAAAACTGCGAGGCACCACGCCATTGCCGTTCAAGTCAGACTCATACAACGCCAGGCTGAAATTGGTCTGAGTGTCACCGGAAACAATGCCCATTTTGCCGAACAACTGAATGACAGAACTCGGTGACAGCACTCGCCAACCATCTTCGTTAAATGAATTAAAGTTCACATAAAAATCGCGTTGAGTGGGTTCATCGACCCAACCTTTCTGAATGCCGAAACGGGTTCGCCCGAAATCGCCCAGTTCAGCATCCACTTGTGTGCCCTGAAAATCGCGACCACTTTTGGTTTGCATCACAATGGCTCCGCCCAGCGAATTCAAACCGAATTGGGGCATGGTGCCCGGTAGCACGGCCACTTCTTTCAAAGCCGACTGAGGTATGGCATCAAACCGCACCACATCGCCAAAGGTTTCATTCTGGCGCACGCCGTCCACATACACCGACAAGCCGGGCGGTGTCCCCAACAGGGGTGTTACCGAAAAACCGCGATAGGTCACGTCAGACTGATACGGATTGCCCTGGTTGTCGGTCACCTGAACACCGCTGATGCCGCGAAACAGACTGCGGCTGATCGACTCCCTGCTCGAATTTTGCTCCAGAGAGTCTATTTTTTTAACGCTGAAAGGTGCTTGATCAACAGATATCACAGCACCAGGCAGGGGCGTCGTAGAAATCACTTCGATTTCTTCCAGCTGCTGGGCGTACACCGGGACGAGGAATGATGAAACAGAAAGTGCAACAACACGGGTGCACCAATGCGAATACTGACGCGCAAACATACACAGTCCTTTGATTTGGATTTGTAATTGTGAAGTCCCGCGATTGGCCTGCTCTGCGCGCCATGGAGATTGGCCAGGCAACCGCGCGACTTGTCTTGTCTATATTTCATAATATTGCCAGATTTCGACAGGGAAGTTTTCCCGAAAAGGATTTCACCTCTTCTATGCAAGCCGTTTCTGGTGCACATTGTGGCTATTCAAACAAACAATTCAACCCATGCGTTTAAGCGAGTTGCTGGTTAGACGATTGCTCACCTGGCTTGGTCTTTGGGCTGCATGCTGCGTGTTGGTCGTGTTCACCATGGGCCGGCTGGACGTGCAAACCGAGTATGCGGCCGCCTCTGAGTTGGTGGATGACTTGCACCGCGGGCTTTCGAATGCCGAACCCCTGGGCAATCTGGAACTACAACGCCTGCGCCAACAGCTTGCCGAACGAAAAGCCGAGCAGGAACGCCGGGAAACCCGACGAGAACTTTATTTGATCAGCGCCATGTTGCTGCTGATGGCCGCGGGAAGTGGTGTGGTGGTTTGGTATTCCCTGAAACCCGCCTTGAACAAGCCCTTGCAACAACTGGTTCAGTGGCTGCGTGATTATGAAGAGTCCGAGCGTGACCCCACACGGCCAACACCCACGCTGGAGACCACCGGGGAATTCAAAATCGAGGAGTTCAAACGAATCCATGACAGCGTGTCCCAGTTGATCAAAACCCTGAACACAGAGCAAAAGAAGAGCAGAGAATTACTGAACCGGGTGGTTGACCTGCAAGAGCGGGAACGTCAGGCAATTGCGCAGGACTTACACGACTACTTCGGACAATCGTTGACCTCCATTTCCGTGAACTCTGCTTTTCTGGTGAAAAGCACCCAGGCCAACACCCAAGAAGCCGCCAAAGCAGTACACGACCAGGCGCAGGAAATGATGGGGTGGCTTCGCAGTTCACTGCGAGAACTGAAACCACACCTGCTGCTCGAGGTGTCACTTCGCGATGCTGCGCTGGACCTTCTGGACAACTGGGCAAAGCGCCACGGCTGGTACGTTGACTTTGCCTGGGCACCGAATACCCCGCCCCTGTCCAAAGAAGCACCGATCGCGTTGTACCGTACTTTACAAGAGGCGCTAACCAATGCGGCCCGCCATGCCAACACCAAAAAATTGAAAGTACTCGCAGGATTTGACGAGCAAGCCCGCGAATTCATCTTGATTGTTGAAAATGATGGTATTGCTTCATCTGGGCCCATCAACCCTTCTCTGGGGCTGACCGGTATTCGGGAACGAATGGCCAGCCTGCAAGGCAGTGTGGTCTGGACCATCGAGGAAGACAGATTCGTGCTGCGTTGCCATGTTCCGGTGATTGAGGTGAACCATGCCACTTGAGTCCAGAATCATTCTGGTTGACGACCATGCAGCGGTTCGTGCGGGCTACAAACGCTTCATTGACTCCGAAAGCGATCTGATCGTGGTGGGTGAGGCTGGCAATGCAGACCAGGCCTTTGCCTTGCTGAAAACCCAAGCCTGTGATGCTTTGGTACTGGACATCAGCATGCCGGGGCAAAGCGGGCTCGAACTGATTAAACGGGTGCGCATGAAATGGCCCAAACTGGCCTTGGTGGTGCTTTCCATGCACGACAGCCCAGTGGTGGCCACCAAAGCCCTGGAACAAGGCGCTCGGGCCTATGTCACCAAATCAAGTGAACCTGAGGAATTGATTCAGGGCATCCGGATGGCACTGGGCGAGCAAACCTTCGTGTCCAGCGATGTACAAAGCCAAGGCATGCTGACAGGTTCCTTGCAACAACAGGGTCAAGAAAATTTGCAACTACCTGCCTGTGAAACGCAAGATTCGGCAGCAACCACAGCGTGCGGATTGACACCAAGGGAAGTGGATGTGGTGCGTTTGCTGGTCGAAGGACACACCATAGAGCAAGTCGCAGTCAGCTTGGGGATCAGCGGCAAGACCGTGAGCAACAACCTGTCACAAATTCGTCAAAAGCTGGGTGTACAAACAGACTTTGAACTGGCCTTTTGGGCCTGGAGTCAAGGCTTTGGAAGAAAACCCCCCGGTTTTGGCGCTTAAAGATACTCACGTTTTCCTCATTCGTATTTTCCCGTATTTTGGCCAAAAACAGCCCGGTCCGCCTTGCAACCTGTTGCGTTCTCAGGGATATTCAACCCACAACCAAAATACGACAACACTTTCTCAGGAGGAATTACGCATGATGCTACGCAAAGCAAAAACAGCCATTCTGGCCGCGGCCATTACAGGCTTGGCACTCGCCGCTACACCCGCCAAAGCTGAATTCATCAACATTCTGACCGGCGGTACATCCGGTATCTATTACCCGATTGGCGTTGCATTGTCGAAAGTGTATGGCGACAACATCAAAGGTGCGCGCACTCAGGTGCAAGCCACCAAAGCATCCGTTGAAAACCTGAACCTGCTGCAACAAGGCCGCGGTGAATTGGGTATCTCGCTGGGTGATTCCGTGAAACTGGCTTGGGAAGGCGATGCAGATGCGGGCTTCAAGGCCCCGCTGAACAAGCTGCGTGGTATTGCCGCAATTTATCCCAACTATGTACAAATCGTCGCATCCAAATCTTCCGGCATTACCTCTCTGGATCAACTCAAGGGCAAAGGCCTGTCAGTGGGTGCCGCCAAATCGGGCACTGAATTGAATGCCCGCGCCATTTTGGGCGCAGCTGGCATGACTTATAAAGACCTGGGCAAAACCGAGTACCTGCCTTACGCGGAATCGGTTGAGTTGATGAAAAACCGACAACTGGACGCCACCCTGCAGTCGGCTGGCCTGGGTGTTGCCTCGCTGAAAGACCTGTCTGCCTCCATGGAAGTGAACATGGTTGCAGTGCCTCCTGAAGTGGTCAAAAAATTAGGTGCGCCTTACGTGCCTGGCACCATTCCGGCAGGCACCTATCAGGGTCAAACCAAAGATGTTCCCACTGCTGCAATCGTGAACTTCTTGATCACACACTCTGAAGTGTCGGACGAAACGGCCTATCAAATGACCAAGCTGTTGTGGGAAAACCTGGCCGCGCTGCGCTCAGCACACAAGGCAGCGGAAGCCATCAAATTTGAAAATGCCTTGCAAGGCATGCCGGTTCCATTGCACCCCGGTGCAGAAAAGTTTTACCGCGAAAAAGGTTTGATCAAGTAAATCTTCAAACCAAATAAGCAAGTAGCACCTGTCACACCCCGCCGGGGTGTGACTTTCAACCTCAGTTATCTTGTGGGCCCGTTCAGGGCTTTTCGTCCATGTCCAATACTCCCGATTCAGCTGTAACCACCGAAGCCAACTCTGGTTTTCACGATCCAACTTCTGCCGGGTTCACGCGTTCATTTGAAGGTCGCCTGCTCTTCTGGATTGCTGTTTTATTCTCGACATTCCAAATTGCAACGGCTGCACACTTATTCGACTTGCCCAGCCAAGTTCAACGGGCTTGCCACGTGGGCTTTCTGCTGCTGCTCACATTCCCCTTGATTGCCATGAAAAAGCATGTCGCATTGAAGGCAATTGCATGGGTGCTTGCACTGGCGGCGCTGGGCGTAGCGGGCTATCAGTGGGTCGAATACGAACCCCTGTTGATTCGTGCTGGCGACCCCACAGAACTGGATATTTACCTGGGTGTGATCGCAATTGCCACGGTGTTTGTAGCCACCTGGCTTTTGATGGGCCCGGCCCTGCCGATTATTTGCGGTACGTTTTTCGCCTATTGCCTGTTCGGCCAATATCTGCCCGCACCATTTGACCACCGCGGATACGACTTCCACCAGGTCATCGAACACATGGCCTATGGCACCGAAGGTATTTACGGCATCCCGACCTATGTGTCGGCATCGTATATTTTCCTGTTCATTTTGTTCGGTGCTTTTCTTGAAAAAGCGGGCATGATCAAATTGTTCACCGACTTCGCGCTGGGCCTGGTGGGTCATGCACAAGGCGGGGCCGCCAAAGTTGCAGTGGTATCCTCAGCACTCATGGGTACCATTTCAGGCTCAGGTGTGGCCAACGTGGTCACGACTGGTCAATTCACAATCCCGTTGATGAAGAAATTCGGCTATCGCGCGGCGTTTGCAGGCGGGGTTGAATCCACAGCTTCCATGGGTGGGCAGTTGATGCCACCCGTGATGGGTGCAGTGGCGTTTATCATGGCCGAAACACTGGGTGTGGCTTACTCCGAAATTGTGAAAGCCGCCATTATCCCGGCCATTCTATATTTCTTCGGTGCTTTCTGGATGGTGCACCTGGAAGCAGGCAAGCATGGCTTGAAAGGACTGGACAAAAAAGACCTGCCCAACCCCTGGAAAGCTGTGAAAGAACAATGGTACTTGGTGATCCCGCTGATCGCCCTGGTCTGGTTACTGGTGGGCGGGTACACGCCGCTTTTCGCCGGAACAGTGGGGCTGGCATTCACTGTAGTACTTATCCTTGGCGCATCCATCGCAATTGGTTTGCCCAATATGGTTATCCGTGTGCTGTTCTGGATCGGCTTGGGCGTGGTGTGTGCTGCCTTTCTGCAGTTTGGTATCTGGGTCATTGCAGGCGCGATCATTGCATTGATCGCTGTGAACGCTCTGAAAAAAGGTGGCCGCGAGACCCTGGCTGCTTGCCGCGACTCTCTGGCTGACGGTGCCAAATCCGCCTTGCCTGTTGGCGTGGCCTGCGCCATGGTGGGTATTATCATCGGCACCATGACACTGACCGGTGCAGCCAATACTTTCGGTCAGTTTGTGGTCAGCGTGGGCGAGAACAGTTTGTTCTTGTCGCTGGTATTGACCATGATCACCTGCATTGTGTTGGGCATGGGTATTCCGACCATTCCCAACTACATCATCACCTCCAGCATTGCCGGCCCCGCACTGGAACAACTGGGCGTGCCACTGATCGTCAGCCACATGTTCGTGTTCTATTTCGGTATTCTCGCCGACCTCACGCCGCCCGTGGCACTGGCCTGTTTTGCGGCAGCACCGATCGCCAAAGAACGCGGGCTGACCATATCCATGGAGGCTGTAAAAATTGCCGCGGCCGGTTTCGTGATTCCGTTCATGGCGGTTTACACCCCTTCTTTGATGTTGCAAGACGGTGGACCACTGGCTGAATCAATTGGCTACATTCCCGCAGTCATCTACATCGTGGTGAAAACTGTACTGGCCATCAGCCTGTGGGGTGCCGCAGTGATTGGCTACCTGGGTGCGAAGTTGCCGGTGTGGTTGCGAGTACTGGGCATGATCGGATCGTTCACGCTTATTGCAGCCTTGCCGATTACGGATGAAATCGGCTTTGCGATTGCCGTGGTGTTTGGCTACCTGGCCTGGCGCAATATGCGCACAGTGAAAGGCAAGCTGCAGCCTGCATGAGCCTGTGTGTATTCATCGCCGGGAAATCAGCGGCCTGCCTGGCAGGTTTGCTGTTTTCCCTGAGCTGGACTCACTCGGTGGAAAAAACCGAGTGGGTTGAACACTGGCAGCTGAAAGATGAACAACTGGTATTGAAAGAAACATTTGTCAAAGGCAGCGGTGCTGGAATTGACCCCGCACCCAATGCTGTTCTCGAGAACGGCTGGTATCGCTGGGCTCCAGAATCGCTGGTACATGTTCCTGCCATTTCACTGGCCAATTCAGAATTAACGCCCGACAACTGGATGCTTTGTGCGTTGGATTCAGTGACTCATGAAACAGGCGAGTGCATTGATTTTGCGAAGTTCGAAGATCGAGGCGTGGAGTCGTTTACCATCCAGGCGAGCAGATAGCCGATTGTTTGGCGTGCTCAGGTGCATACCCTCTATCGCCAGAAAACCTGAAGACCCCCTTGTTATTGATTAACCGCCCTAAGCGCACCCGCTAAACAGCGGGCGGGCTGCGCTTTCGGCCTTGCCGAACGGACGGTCAATTCAACACCAAGGGCAGGTTTTCATGATCGGCGCTGCGAGGGTATTGCCACCTGAGCGCGCGGGCAATGGCGCCGGAGACCTGCGGAGTGCGATGTACGGTACTGGTGAGGCTTGGGTGCAGACCCGGCTGGCCGGCTTTGCGAGGCTTCCCGGCGGCTTCGCAGCGCGGGGCGACCTGAAAGGTCGATGCGAAGACGCTTTGGCGTTTCGCATGCCCCAAGCCAGAAGCATCAAGCCGGAATCAGAAGCCTTGCTTAGGCCAGTCGGGTCTGCACCCAAGCCTCACCAAGTACCAAGTACCAAGCACCAAGCACCAGCCTCTCCCGTCAGCCTCCACCCCGCAGTGTATGCATCTGAAATTGTTTCGAAAAATGCGCCCTCGCATCCGAAGGCACACCTTCAGAAAAGGCCAGTGTCACTTCCATGCGTTTTAAACGCACCAAAGCAATCACGCGATCTGGCATTTCCTTCCAGGCAATTCGCGCTGTACCACCTTGCACTTCAAAATCCGCATGGTCAGCCTGTTCCGAAATCATCGGAAACAAAGCAGCAATCATGTGCACCCACCGGAGCAACTCGCGCTCGGTGCACGACATGTCCAGTGCTTTGTCGGTGTTGAAAATCGCCATGCGAAACTAACCGCCCGCGATGGGTGGCCAAATGGCCAACACATCATCGGGGGTCAATATTTTGGAGGCACGGTCGGCTGGGTCCACGTACACGCCATTGACCAACACCAGGTGGGTCAACTTTTCGGGCAGGTGAAACTGATCGATCACTTGCTGCACAGTGCTGCCGTCATTCACCTGCAAGCGAACCGCGTTGTCCGCACGGTTCGCCGGCAAATAGTCGGTCAGTGTTGCAAAGAGCTTGAAGGTAATTTCCATGTGCTTTGTGACTGAGCGCAAGCCAGATAGGCTTCCATTAATCGGGTCGGATCTTCGAGCAAATGGTCTTTCCATTCACCCAAATGGATTTTGCCCTGAATCAGACCTCGCATGACGCCAACATGGTTCGTTAGCCCCAAACTGGTTGCACCAATCAGCACATCGCCAAGAAACTCCAAACGCATATAGGAAAACTCATCCTTGTTTTGCAACTCAACGCTTTGCCCGCCTTCAGCACCCCACCACTGCCCAAACGAGGCTGCAATCAAACCCAGTGTGTCCAGCACATTCATCGCCAAACTACCCTGTGTTTGTGTGCCCTGCCCCATCATGTTTTGGGCGGCAATTCGGGCGTCATCGGCCGCGGCGGGTTGAATCATGTTCACGGTTTTCTCGCCAGTCGAGAAATCGCGAACCTGGGCCACATCGCCAGCAGCGTAAACGTCTTTGATGTTGGTCTGCATGTGATCATCCACCAGCAATCCCTGATCCACCTGCAAGCCACTGCCTTCCAGAAAATCAAGGTTGGGTTTTACGCCTGTGGCGGAAATGACCAAGTCTACTTCCAGCACTTCGCCGTTCGAAAGTTTTGCACGCAAGGGTGCACCATCTTTCGCGGCCACTGCGGTACCAAAACCAATGGCTGAACCGATCTTGCTGATCAGGCTTTGCTGCTCGGCCTGGCTTCCCAGTTCAATGGCCTCAACTTTCGTTGAACAGTGCACGTTCACGCCTTTTTTTATGCACCAGTCGCGAATCATGGAACCCGCACCTTCGGTCATCATGCGCGGCACCATGCGGTTGCCCATTTCGACCACAGTCAGCTTGACGCCACGCAAGGCCAGCGCTTCCATAATGATGCAACCAATGAAGCCCGCACCCATTTGCAACACGCGTGAACCTGGCTTGGCCAACTCAATAATTTGCCGTGCGTTTTCCAGTGTCCAGCACGGGTGTACGCCCGGCAAATTCACCCCGGGAATGGGTGGCGAAATTGGGCGTGCGCCAGTGGCAATCAACAGCTTGTCGTATTCAAGTACATCGCCGTTGTCCAACATCACTTTTTTAGCGGCAGTGTCCAGTCTGGTGGCGCGTGCGCGAATTTCCTGAATATTCTGCTTCTTGAAATGATCGGGGTCTTTGCGAAGGTAAGTACCCTGCTCGCCCACCTTGCCAATCAGCAGGTAAGGAATCGCCATGCGGGAGTATGGGGGTTCCGGTTCGGCACCCACCATCACGATTGAATCGCGTGGTCGCTGCTTGCGAATTTGCTCGGCAGCGACCACCCCCGCAGGCCCGTTACCCAGGATAACGTGCCGTGTTGGAGTGTTTCCAGTCATAGCCCCAAACGCTCCAGTGTTGCCGAGGTTGGGCGCCCTTCGGTGTCCCAGCCACGCAACTCAAAGTACTCAGGCAGCATTTTGTCGATGCCATTGACCAAACCTTTGGCGGGACCCACCTTCGCGGCGTCTTTCTTCAAACGTGCGGGCAGATCATCGTCGGCTTTGGTGAAACCGGCTTCCAGGTTGAACTGACGCTCCATGTTCCAGATGCGTTCACCCATGGTTTCCAGATTGGCCATGTCGAATTCATCGCCACAGGCTGCAGCCACCTGGGGCTGCACATCGGCCAGTGTCCAGGCAAAGCTGGTGAACACGCAAATGCCTGCGGAGTCGAACACAGCCGTTGCATCCTGGAATGCTTTCACCAAGGCGGGCTTTCCATCGGTCACCAGTGGATCGGTTTTCACCGGAATGCCCAGCACTTCAGAAGCAACCGTGTAACCACGCAAGTGGCAGGCACCACGGTTGGACGTCGCATAGGCCAGACCCATGCCCTGAATACCGCGAGAATCGTAAGCCGGGAATTCCTGGCCCTTCACGCTCATCGACAATTCAGGGTGGCCGTACTTGGCAGTCAAGCGCTTGGAGCCCTGACCAATTTCAATGCCAAAACCCTCGCCGTTGCAAGTGTCTTCGCTTAGCTTGACCAAGGCGGGTGCTGAACCAAACGGCGCTTTGCAACCCAATTGTTCTTCAGTCAACACGCCCATTTCATACAGTTCCATCACTGCGGAAATGGTGGCACCCAATGAAATCGGGTCAATGCCGTGTTCGTTGCACAGGAAGTTCACATAGGTCAGCGCTTCCAGATCGTTTACGCCGTTCGATGAACCCAAGGCCCAAGCGGCTTCGTATTCCAGACCACCGGAAGCACCGTGGTATTGGGGCTTGTTTTCCACGGTAAAGTGGGTTTCATCAATTTTTGAAATGCGACCGCAGGCAATCGTGCAGCCAAAGCAGGCCTGGTTGGTCACTAGGTTGGCCTTGCCATCGGTTTTGCGGGGTTCGTGCATTTTTTCGCCAGAGATGTCCTTTGCGCCATCAAAAATCACGTCACGGTGATTGTTGGTGGGCATGGCACCCATCTCGTTGATCACGTTCATCAAGACCTGCGTGCCATAGGTGGGCAAGCCTGTGCCAGTTACGGCGTTCTCAGCGAGAATTTTTTTCTTCTCGTAAGTCACCTTCATGAATTCCTTGGGGTTGGAAATGTTGCCAACGCCCTTGGTGCCACGCACCGCAATGGCTTTCACATTCTTGGAACCCATGACAGCGCCCACGCCTGAACGGCCGGCAGCACGGTGCAAATCGTTCACGATGGCGGCGTACAACACCTGGTTTTCACCGGCCTTGCCGATGGAACACACACGCATCAGCGGGTCCTGGTGCTTGGTCTTGATGGCAGGTTCTGTGTCCCACACGCTTTTGCCCCACAGGTCAGAGGCGTCCATCAACTTTGCACTTTCATTTTCAATCAACAGGTACACAGGCTTGGGCGATTTGCCTTCCATGATCACCATGTCCCAACCAGCACTCTTCAACTCATTGCCAAAGTAACCACCTGAATTTGAGCAGGCAATTGCGCCGGTCAGCGGGCCCTTGGTGATCACTGAGTAACGGCCACCTGTAGAAGCCATGGTGCCTGTCAGCGGGCCAGTTGCATAAATAATCTTGTTGTCGGGCGAAAGCGGATCCACTTTCGCACTCACTTCTTCCACAAAGTACTTGGTGGCCAAACCACGCTGGCCAAGGTAGCTTTTCGCCCAATCCATTCTCAAGTCTTCGCTGGTGCAGGTGCCTGCTGTCAGGTTCACGCGCAGTACTTTACCGGTCCATGCCATTTGTATTACTCCCTTCTCTGTTCTTCTGAATTACGCGTGAGCCTGGTTGCTCAGTTTCTCGGCCCACTGCTTCATCTTGTCCAAGCCTGTCCAGTTGGAATCCACGAAAGTGATTGCGCCGGTTGGGCAAGCTGTTGCACAAGCGGGGTCGCCACCACACAGGTCGCACTTTTGCACCTTGCCGGTTTCCTGAACGTAATTCACTGTGCCGAACGGGCAAGCAATCGTGCACACCTTGCAACCCACGCAGGTGTCTTCCGACACCACTTTCACCCCATTGGTTTTGTCCATGGTGATCGCTTCAACCGGGCAGGCGTGTAAACACCACGCCTCATCGCACTGAGTACAGGTGTAGGGCACTTTTTTGCCCGTGTGGTGGAAGTCGAACACCTTGATTCGAGACAATGAGGTGTTGAACACCTGATAGTTTTCATAGCTACACGCCATTTCACACTGAAGGCAGCCCGTGCATTTGTCAGGCGTGATATGAAGAGATTTTTGCATCCCGTTGTTCCTCGCTTCTTTGGTTATTTGTTTTGGGCACTACATACATGCGGTCTTATGCAATAAGCCTGCCAACTTGAAAAGAAATTTTCGATGGGTCCCGGCAACACTTTTCCGAGTTTTGACGCTTGGGGTTTTCCCGATGCAACACAACTGTTCCAAAGTGAAACAGTTGTTCCAACAAAAAGCCCCGCATGTTGTTGCGAGGCTTCCCATGGAAATGATCTGAAATGAGTTCAGCCGGATCAGGGCCTCATGTACTTCACGCCGTAGCTGGCAAAAATCTTCTCGATTTCGCCACTTGCCTTCAGTTCATTCATGGCCACAGTCAGTTTTTCCGCCAACTCTTTGTTGCTTTTCTTGGTAGCCATACCCACCGCCCAACCCTTGGGCGGCAGCGAATTGTGCGGAACCTTGGATACGTAATAATCAGCTTTTTTGTCCGGGTGCTGGTGCAAAGCCCATTCAAGCTCGGCCCGAGTAGCCATGACCGCCACCAACTCACCGTTCACCATCGCGTCGACCGCTTCTTTGGGAGTCTTGAAATTCACCAGATTGTCGGCATACGCTGCGCCATCGGCGCCCGCCAACATGATGCTGGGCAAAGCAGCCGCTTCGGCACCAATTTTATTGCCCGCCTCCGAGAACGGCTTCAGGCTGTCCAGCGTGGGCAACTTCTTCACATTACGCGCCACGAAAATATCGTCACGGGTGTAAGGAGAAAAGAACAACGCCTGGTCCTCTTTCTGCATGATGTACGCATCCACTGGCGCATGCATCAAAATATCCGCAGGCGCTCCAGCCAGGTAGTGGCCACGCGTCACCATGTTTCGAATGTCGTCAGAAAACTCCTCGTCTTCCGTAAACGCGCGCACCCGCAAACCCAAGCCCAATTTCGCTGCAAGGGCTTTGGCAATGTCCACATCAATGCCTTTGCCCTCGTGCGAGTAAGGCGCCAGATAATTGTAAACAGCCACGGTCAAAACGCCCGAGGCTTGCACCTTGGCCCAGTCCGACAGTTCTTGCGCCAAGGCACTGGCCTGAAAAGAAAAGGCCAGAAGGGTTGCGCCAATTGCTTTGATGATTGGAAATCGACACGCTTGAACAAACGCAGTCATATATTGTCTCCTGCTTGGGATATGTGCCTTGGATGCACTTTTATTGTTTGAAGAAGCTGGAACCGGCAAGCGCAATTACTTTACTTGCCGGGCTCCACATTGAATAACAACCCGGCCATTACTCGGCTGGACGAGTCTCAACATAAGCCTTGATGGCCCAAATGGCCTCCTGACTCAAAATACCGGCAAATGCAGGCATGTAGACCCGATCACCGCGCACCTTTCCGCCCAACACCGAATTGCGGAAATACACATCCATTTCAGCCTTGCACTCTTGCTTGGCTTTCTTGTTGGCGAACGATTCACACTCCGAATTCATCTTGCGCAAGTCGGGAGAAATACCGCCGCTGATGACTTCAAGGCCGTGACAACGCGCGCAGTTTTGGTTGTAGGCCGAGCTGCCCACGCGAATGGCTTCCTTGTCGCCAGTATATGGATTGCTTTCCAGCATCTCGTCGCCCAAAGGCTTCAGTGTGGACACATCAACGGCCTGCGGGGTCACGTCACCGTGAGCCAAAGCAACTGACGCCGCAAGGGAAAAAATGGTTGCCACCAGGGCTTTACGAACTAACATCACAACTCCTGTATTTCTAAGAATGATTCAACACCTTCGATACGTTGCAATCCCCATGCCAACCTATCCCCTTGAATTTGTGAATTAGTTTTACCAATTGTGACAAATCGCCAACTCAGTGGTCTTACCGAGTTTTCTGTGCTAATTTCAATCAAAGAGTGTTTCAATTTGAAACACACTGAATTGAGTTGGCACAGTGTTTGCATCTGGCAACGTAGCAGCCGGAACGCGATCAATGTTGAAACTGTTCAGCGCAACAACAAAAGCTGCACCCAAAACGATACCTATAAAACGCAGCACCACAAGAAGCAGGAGACATGAATGACATTCTTATCCGAGCGGGATGGCGGCAGCCTTGCGTCCAACGCACAAGTGATTGAACTGATCGACCCAGGCACGGAAGGACACCTCGAATTCATTCGTCGTGCCCATCAACGCTCCACCGCCGCAGGCCTGGACACCACATCGAAAGTAGACATCGCCCCCCCACCCACGAGCGCCCTGAAAGATCTGATCGAGAAAAACAACCGGCTAAAGTCGTGCGCCCTGCCCTTCATGGAAACCCTGTATGAACAGGTGGTGAACACGCACAGCATGGTGCTGCTGACCGATGCGAGCGGAACAATCATTGAATCGCTGGGTGATGACGATTTTCTGGTGAAGGCTCAAAAGGTTGCGCTGGCACCCGGCGTGACCTGGAGCGAAGAACACAAAGGCACCAATGCGATTGGCACGGCCCTGATTGAAGAGTTGCCCACCGTAGTACATGGGCAGGACCACTTTCTGGACGTGAACCGATTCCTGACCTGTTCAGCCGCCCCGATTTTTGATCCAAACGGCGTGGCCATTGGCGTGCTCGATGTAACGGGCGACTACCGCAGCTATCACCGCCACACCATGGGTTTGGTGCGCATGTCTGCGCAGATGATTGAAAACCATTTGTTCAACAGTTCGTTTCAAGACGCCATCATTGTGCAGTTTCACCAGCGCGGCGAGTTTTTGGGTTCGGTGGTTGAAGGCGCAGCAGCGTTCTCGCCATCCGGCAAATTCCTTGCGGCCAACCGGGCTGCAATGGTTCAGTTTGGCATGTCCGCCAATGCATTGAAAAGCCACACATTCAGTTCACTGTTTGGCATGCCCCTGTCGGCGCTGGTTGACCATTATCGCACTTGCAACCCGATTCCCTTGATACTCTGTTTGCACAATGGAAACCAGGTAACAGCCAAAGCCAGTCTGGGTAGTGTGGGACGTGGGCGAATTTTTGACTCGGTTGGCCTGGTAAAAAACAACGCCGATGCTGCTGTGGTTCAACACAGCACATCGCCCGCGCAAAAGACCAACACCACTTGCCAGAAAAATCACCACCTTTCCAGCCTGAAGTACCTGAACACGGGCGACCCGCAGGTTGCGAAAATCATCGACAAAGTCGGCAAGGTCATCGACAAAGACATCCCCATTCTGATTCTGGGCGAGACCGGCACCGGCAAGGAAATTCTTGCACAAGCCATACACAACGATTCACCGCGACACAACAAACCTTTTGTGGCAGTCAATTGCGCATCCATTCCAGAAACGCTGATTGAATCTGAATTGTTCGGTTATGAAGATGGCGCATTCACTGGCGCCAAGAAGAAGGGATCGCAAGGCCGCATTCTGCAAGCCAATGGCGGCACCCTGTTCCTCGACGAGATTGGTGACATGCCCATTTCACTGCAAGCAAGGTTGCTGCGCGTGTTGCAGGAACGCGTGGTTACACCATTGGGCAGCCAGAAAAGCATTCCGGTCAACTTGCAGGTTATTTGCGCCACGCACCGCAACCTGCGCGATCAAATCTCAGCGGGGCAATTCCGCGAGGACTTGTACTACAGACTTCATGGCCTGGTGGTGCGCATTCCTGCATTGCGCGAGCGTACCGACCTGCAAAAAATCATTCAGCGCATACTGGAAAATGAATCTCAGAACCCGCGCATTCGTGTGTCGCCCGAGGTGATGAAGGCTTTCACCACCCACGCTTGGCCCGGCAATATCCGGCAACTGACGAACATCTTGCGGACAGCCAGCGTGATGACCGATGACGCAGAAACCATTGAATGGGACCACCTGCCCGATGACTTTCTGGACGAATGGCATGCGTTGCGGCTTGACCAGAAACAGAGTCAGGCGATGCCTGTCGAAACGCTGCCAACCCGGCGTGCGCCCGAGCGTGAAGAACCACGTCAACTCGCATCCGAAGTGGCAACACCCAGCCGCCCACAATTCAATGTGAGAAGCAACTTTTCCATTCAAGCCAAGGGTGCCGGATTCGGTACACGCCCAAACCCGGCCCCTATTGGTGCGAGCAGCATGGTGAAGAACAAAACCAGTTTGTTTGATGTGCAGGTGCATCGAGGCGGCGGCAGCACCAAAGCAGGCGGACTGGACCAGACCTTCAGTAAATTCCGGGAAGGCCGGTTCGACACCTGGCCGCAATCTGCCAAACCGGCGGCCCGCGACGATGTGCAGGTCAATCGTTTCAAAGACGACGGTTTTGACACCCGGGCTTACGATGCGCGTGCACAAGGTTATCTGGGTGCACGACAGGCGGCCTCGATTCGAGCGTCTGTTGAAAACCCGATCAATCTGGATGACCTTGAATCTCGGGCCATCCAGGAAGCACTGGAGACCTGCCGGGGCAATGTCAGTGCGGCAGCCAGAATGTTGGGCATCTCCAGAAACACCATTTACAGGCGATTGAACGCAAAATAAGTCAAACTCAGGTTCCACCGATTGAAGTTCAAAAAATCACCCGCAATGCCGGGTGATTTTTTTTGGCACAAAAGTTTTGAACACCTGTCACAAAACTGTCATTCACCTGTTTCAGGCAACAACAAAGCTGCTCCAAACCGGCTCGCCTGACGCGCACTGTACTTGGCGCAACTGCATGTCGTCAAAACGCCTACATTTTAATTTATCTGTTTAAAAACAATAACTTGCGCACTGGCATGCCTTTTGCCCTAGTCCCCTTCAAGCCAGCATGACTCTGCGGTTCGCTGGCGAGCTTTAGAAGACAAACAAGCAACACCTTTAAAAACTAGAACTGGAGGGTTGATCTTATGATCAGCAAAAAATTAGTAGCAGCTTCCATCTTGGCGGCAATGGGGACTTCGGCACACGCGATCGGTTTCAAAGCCGGCGAGTGGGAAATGGACATTTCTGGTTCAATCAACGCTTATTACACATCGAGCTCATGCGATTCTTTTGGATCGGGAGGCGCTGGCTTAGTAACAGCCAACGGCACCGCACTAAACGTGTGCGGAACTACTGGAGCCGCTGGTCAGGACAGTAACAACATCCAGAATGGTCTGCTACCTGGCTTCATCGTGTTTACGGCGAAAACCAAGCAAGCTGGTTACGACATCAGCGGCACGATCTCTATTGATCCAGGTACATCGGTGGACGACGGTACTTTTTCTGGTGGACGAGGTCAGGCGGTGGGTGATAACCGCCGTGTATTCCTGACATTCGGCAATGAATCCATGGGTACATTCAAGTTCGGTCGAGACATCGGCCTGTTCGGTCAGAACGCAATCCTGAATGACATGTCACTGTTGGCAGTGGGCGGCGGCGCTGCCGTCAATGGAGCTATCAACACGACACTCGGCGGGATTGGTCAAGGCTACATTTACACCCAGTTTCAGCCGCAAATGACCTACACAGCACCAGCGATGGGTAACTTGAGCTTGAGCGCGGGTGTTTTTCAACCAATTCAAGGAACCGTGGCAAGCGGGTCAAACGGCTCACGTGACACAGGCTTTCAAGGCTTGGCTACCTACAGTCTCGGTGAAACTGGCAAGATCTGGGGCGCATTGATCAACCAGTCACGTGACACAGTCGCAGCCACTGCTGGAACACCGGCAACTGCCGATTTGACAACAGGAGTTGTTACACCTGGCACAGCCGCCACTGGCTCACAAAGCGATATCGCTGGCTACGAAATCGGTACCGCTTTGAACTTCGGTGCGCTTGGTTTGGTAGGTAACTATTTTTCGGGCGAAGGTCTGGGTACAGCTTTGATCGGTTTGGGTGGCGCAGATGCGCTGGGCCAAGAGCGTGACTCACAGGGCTACATGTTACAAGCCACCTACAAAGTGGGTAACACGAAGTTTGGCGTCAACTACGGTGTATCTTCGCTAGATGCAACATCAAATGATGCCAACTCAGCCAACGGTATTCTGGATGAAAACGAACAGCTTGTTCTGGGTGTGTATCACAGCCTGACACCGAGCCTGACAATCGCTGGTGAATACATCACCAACACGATGAAATTCCAGCGTACAACCGCTACACCAGTCGATGCCGAATCCGACACAATCGCAGTAGGCGCTATCCTGTTCTTTTAATCGTTAACTACCCTCCGTTAACGGTTGTCCTAAGGCGCGAACTCACAAGGTTCGCGCCTTTTTGCATTCTGTTTCAAACTGCAACAGTTTGAACACTCACAGACACTTCAAAACACCTGAAATTCCACATCGTAAAATCAGCTTTAAATTACACGCCAAGGCACAGGAATTGCTATTTAATCCCCTGAGGACGAACAAAACGGCGCGAGCCAAGTTCTTCACCCTAGCCATGAGCCAAGGTGCATTTCAATAAAGCAAAAGGAGGATTTTTCATGCAGTGGACTACACCATCATTCGTTGACATGCGTTTCGGTTTCGAAATCACCATGTACATCGCCAACCGTTAATTTGACGGTTCGCACAGCCCCGGATAGCCTTTTGGGCTAGCGGGGCTTTTTTTACCCCTGAAAAAAAGCAACTATGAAAATCAAAGTTCTGGGTTCCGCAGCAGGCGGAGGGTTTCCACAGTGGAACTGTAACTGCAACAACTGCCAGGCTGTTCGGGTCAAAGCGCCCGGATACACTGCGCGTACTCAGTCGTCGATTGCCATATCCGACGGGTCTGCGAACTGGATTTTGGTGAATGCATCGCCCGACATTCTCACGCAAATCAAAAGCACCCCCGAACTACAACCCAATCGCGGCCCGCGCGACACGGGTATTTCTGCTGTCATTTTGATGGACGCGCAAATTGACCACACCACCGGCTTGTTGATGATGCGCGAGGGCAAAACCCCCATGCGCCTGTTCACCACGCCGGCTGTGTGGGAAGATCTGACCAATGGTCTTCCACTCGTGCCCACCCTGGGGTTTTACTGCGGCGTGAAGTGGACCCCCTTGTGCACCGAGTGCGATGAGCCATTCTCAATCAGCCCGCTGGACAGCATCAAAATCAAGTCAATCCCGCTGATCAGCAAGGCACCCCCTTATTCCCCAAGCCGCTATGCACAGCGCCGTGGCGACAACATTGGCTTGTTGATTGAAGACACGAACACCGGCAAAAAGGTTTTTTACGCACCCGGGCTCGGGGAAATTACGCCTGACATCCTGCCTTTCATGCAGGCGGCCGATGTGTTGATGGTCGACGGCACCTTCTGGACCGAAGATGAAATGGTCACGCAAGGGTTTTCCCAGAAAATGGCAGCCGACATGGGGCACCTGCCGCAAACTGACAAGCCGGGCAAGCGCGGCTCGGGCATGATCAGCCAACTGCGCCAGTTTGAAACCCAACGCAAGATCCTGATTCACATCAACAACACCAACCCGATTTTGTACGAGCATGGCGACGAGCGCGCCATTCTGGCCGACAATGGAATTGAAGTGTCCTTTGACGGCATGGAGATTCTTGCATGAGCAGCAACAAAGCCTGGAGCAAGAAGGAGTTCGAAGAACGCTTGCGCGCCAAAGGCGACAAATACCACATTCACCACCCGTTCAATGTGGCGATGCGCGAGGGCAAACTAAGCCGCGAACAACTGCGTGGCTGGGTGGCCAACCGCTTTTATTATCAGGTGTGCATTCCACAGAAAGATGCAGCCGTGATGGCGAACTGCGACGACCGGGAAACCCGCCGCCGCTGGGTACAACGCATACTCGACCACGATGGCTGGGAAGGCAATGCGGGCGGGATTGAAGCCTGGAGCCGTTTGGGCGAAGCAGTCGGGATTGACAAAGACGTGCTCTGGAGCAAGCAGCTGGTGCTGCCAGGCGTACGCTTTGCGGTGGATGCGTATGTAAACTTTGCACGCCGTGCGCCCTGGCAAGAAGCGGTGTGCTCATCGTTGACTGAAATGTTTGCCCCGGAAATTCACAAACAACGCTTGAGCAATTGGCCCACAGACTACAAGTGGGTTGCACCCGAAGGTTTGAATTATTTCCGTTCGCGAATCAGCCTTGCACAACGTGATGTGGAGCACGGTCTGGAAGTAACCTTGAATTATTTCAAGACCCGTGCACAGCAGGAACGCGCACTGGAAATTCTTCAATTCAAACTGGATGTGCTGTGGAGCATGTCAGACGCGATTGCGCTGGCCTATCCCGACAAGAGAAAAAAATGAATGCTGAAACAAACCCGACATTGCCGGAACATCCCAAGCTGAACCGCCTGTTTCGCCTGCAATACGAAGAGGCCCAGAAAACCCATGTGCTGCTGTACCCTGAAGGCATGGTGAAACTGAACCAGTCTGCCAGTGAAATCCTGTTGCTGTGTGATGGCACCCGCACCGTAGAGGGCATTGTGTCGGCACTGGAAGCGAAGTTCAACGCGAGCGGCCTGGAAGCCGATGTGCGCAGCATGCTGCAAGAGGCCACACGCCGCAACTGGCTGGACGCATGACAGGCATTGCCGAAAACAACACCCGCCCCGCTGGCCCGCTTTGGTTGTTGGCCGAGCTGACCTACCGTTGCCCGCTGCATTGCGTGTTTTGCTATAACCCGGTGGATTACAAAACCAACACGAATGAACTGAGCACTGCAGAATGGAAAGACACCATGAAGCAGGCCCGCGCGCTCGGTGCGGTGCAGTTGGGCTTTTCCGGTGGTGAGCCGCTGCTGCGTGACGATCTGGAAGAACTGGTGGCATACGGCCATGAACTGGGTTATTACACCAACCTGATCACCTCGGGCATCGGCTTGAAACCTTCACGGCTGGATGCACTGAAGGCCGCTGGCCTTGACCACATTCAAGTGAGTTTTCAGGATGCTACACAGGCTGCAAACGACGCCCTGAGCGACACCAAAACTTTTCAGAAAAAACTCGACATTGCCACCGCCGTGAAAGCAGCTGGCTGGCCCATGGTGTTGAACGTGGTGCTGCACAGGCTGAACCTGGATCACATTGATTCAATCATCGAGCTGGCTGTGAAACTGGGCGTGGAATATCTTGAATTGGCCAACACGCAGTATTACGGCTGGGCTTTCAAAAACAAGGCTGCATTGATCCCGACGCATGAACAATTGAAACATGCAGAAGAACGTGTGGCGGCATGGCGCGAAAAACTGGGCAACAGCATGAAGCTGCTGTTCGTGGTGCCCGACTATTTCGAGAAAACGCCCAAGCCCTGCATGAGCGGCTGGGGCAATGTGTTCCTCAGCATCAGCCCCGATGGCACCGCCCTGCCCTGTCAGGCCGCGCGCATGTTGCCTGGTTTTGAATTTCCGAATGTGAAAACCAGCACGGTTGAGCACATTTGGACTGAAAGCGATGGCTTTACGCGCTACCGTGGCGACGCCTGGATGAAGGACCCCTGCCGCACCTGCCCCGACAAGGCCAAAGACTACGGCGGTTGCCGGTGCCAGGCCTACCTGATCACTGGCGATGCAACAAATGCCGACCCGGTGTGCCACAAGTCACCTGATCACGCCAAGGTGGTGGCCTTCGTGGATGCTGCGCAACGGCGCGATAATCCCAACGACTACCTGAAAGTTCAAAAGCAGGAACAACAAATCCTGGCCGATTCTGTAGAAGTGCCCGTGGTATGGTATCGCAGCGATCACAACAGCTTGCATCTGAGCAAAAACGGCACTTGAACTCCAACACCACTACACGGCTTCACGCACGGAATCTCCAGTTTTCCTGGGGCGATCACCTGGCCTTGAACAAGGTCAGTCTTGATCTGGAAGCAGGCGAAATGTTTGGTTTGCTGGGCCCCAACGGTGCAGGCAAAACGACCTTGATCAGCCTCATCGCCGGGTTGATTACGCCGGATGAAGGCGAGCTTTCCGTACTGGGCTACAGCACCCGCAGGGCCGCCGACCTGGCCCGAAAAAATCTTGGTTTTGTGTTTCAATCGGTGTCGCTGGACCGCTTCATGACCGTTGAAGAAAACCTGATGTTTGCCGCCGGCCTTCAAGGCTTGAACAAGGCCCAGGCCAAAGCCAATCTGGCGCACCTGTACACCATTTTCCCGATTCAAGGCTGGCTTTCAAGAACCGTGGGCAGCTTGTCGGGCGGGCAAAAAAGGCTCGTAGACATCGCGCGCGCAATGGTTCATCAGCCCGGTGTACTGATTCTTGATGAACCCACCACCGCGCTCGATGTGCCCTCAAAAAACACGGTGTGGGAAACCCTGAAAACACTTCAGGCCGTGGATGGATTGACGATTTTTGTGGCCACCCATTTGATGGACGAGGCCACCAGTTGCGACCGCGTCGGCTTTCTGAACAAAGGTGAATTGAACTGGCTGGGCACACCCGCGCAAGCGCTGGATGAACTGCCCGACCAAAGCGTGACCACTGTGCGCACGGCCACTTTGGCCGACTGGTTTGTGTGGAAGATGAACGGCGGAATGAATAAATCATGTTGAGACAATTCTATTGGGCCGTGATTCGCCGCGAAAGCCAAAAGCTGTTGAAGCAGCGCGACCGCCTGGCTGCAGCCATGGTGCGCCCGGTGCTGTGGCTGTGGATTATTGGTGGGGGCATGCAGGCACTGGCTGGTGGCGACTACACAGCTCGTTTATTGCCAGGCATTGTGGGGATGACCCTGCTGTTTGGTGGCATGGTGGGGGGCTTAAGCATTGCATTGGACAAAGACGCTGGCACCATGCGCCTGCTGGTGACCGCACCTGTTAAAACACACCACCTGTTGATTGCAAAAACACTTGGGGCGGCCATTGGTGCGCTGGTGCAAATGGGGCTTCTGGTGCTGCTGCTTCTGGCGCTTGAAGGCCTGTACACCTTGCTGTTTCCCATGGGCTTCGATTTGCAGGACGTACTGCCCTGGGTAGGCAGAACCCTGTGGCCGCAACTGCATGTGCTACTGCCGGGCGCTGCGCTGGCTGCACTTAGCTGCGCTGCACTGGGTGTGTTGTGCGGCACCTTTGCCAAGTCGATTGACGGCTTTGCGGTCATGATGAACTTTGTGATTTTTCCGGTGTTCTTCTTCAGCGGTGCGCTTTACCCCATCGACCCGATGCCCGCATTGGCCCGTTGGGTGTCCATGGTCAACCCGTTTTCATACTGTGTGGATTTACTTCGCCACGCGTTCAGCAGCCACGCTGAATTCAGCCTGCTGTTCAGTGCATCGGTATTGGCAACCGCCACAATCGCCATGCTGGCGGTGGCAACGTGGAAGTTTTCTCAAAGCGGTGCGGCCGTGCCCTTGAACCAGTAAAATACAAACCATATATAGTTTTTATAGGGATTTCCTCTATTTTTTATAAGCACGGTCGTTCGTATTTTTACTTACAATAGCTCTCATAAACATCCATTCTTACAAACGGACTAACCGAGGACGACATGACACACACCCCTTTTCAATTTCGAATCATCAGCTGTGCAATCGCGACGCTTGGGCTTGGCCTGGGCAACGCAGCCCACTCCGCCGGTTTTGCACTGCTTGAACAAAACGCCAGCGGTGCTGGTGTAGCCTACGCAGGCAAGGCAGCCATTGGCGAAGACGCCAGCGCCGCCTGGTTCAACCCCGCCAGCATGAGCCGCCTGAAAGAACGCCAGGTGGTGTTGGGCGGGCATTACATTGACCTGAATGGTGAAGTCAACAACGAAGGCAGCACCGCAGCACCGGGCCGACCCTTGGGCAGCAGCACTGGTGACTTTGGTGACGAAGGTTACATTCCCAACTTTCACCTTGTAGTGCCCTTCAATGACCGAATCAATCTGGGCTTGTCCGTGGCCACGCCATTTGGCTTGAGAACCGACTTTCAGCCCGACTGGTATGGCCGTTTTCAGGGTGTTACGTCCGATATCAAATCAGTGAACATCAACCCCTCAGCTTCCTTCAAGGTCAATGAGCAATGGTCGGTAGGCGCTGGTGTATCAGCTCAAAAGCTCGATGCGAAACTCAGCTCACAAATCAACTACGCGCCCTTTGGCGGCACCGAAGGATTAACCACCATTGCTGGTGACGGTTGGGGCTACGGGTTCAACCTTGGCGTGATGGGTCAGATCACGCCTGCGACACGCGTGGGTGTTGCATATCGCTCTGCGATTGAGCAAGACCTGGAAGGCAATGTGACCTTCGACAACAGACCCACAATTGGCCTAGGCGCCCCTGTGGCTGCTGCATTATTTGCAAATAGCGAACTCACCTCTAAAATCCGCCTGCCTGCATCACTGTCGATTTCGTCAGTCACAGAATTGAATCCGAAGTGGCAACTGCTGACCGACGCCACCTGGACTGAATGGAGCACGATTCAAAAGCTGGACTTTCAACGACAAAACGCGCCTGCTGGTGCAGCCCCATTAACCGTTCAGGATTACGAATGGAAAAACAGCTGGCGCTTTGCCGTGGGTGGCATTTACAAGTACAGCGACACCATCAATTTGAAAGCTGGTGTGGCATACGACATCACACCGGTACCAGACGAGCGCCGCAAGGTTCGCCTGCCTGATGAAAACCGAATCACGCTGGCTGTCGGTTCACAGTACAAATTCGACAAAGCCACCACATTCGATGTGGCGTTTCAGTACGTCATTCCTGATGAGGGCAAAATTGACAGCACCGAGGGCAACCCCGCAGCAGGTCAACAAACCCGCGTAGTGGGCACAGCCGAAGGCGATGCGTTCATTCTGTCAGGACAGGTGTCATACAAGTTCTAATTCAGCCTCGCTGATATAAAAAGCCCGGTAAATACCGGGCTTTTTTATAAATAACCTGACGGCCCGCCATATGGGCTAACGGCCGCCAAACGACCGCTTAGGCAATATGCTACCCACCAGAGAAACAGATTGACCACAACAACACCTAGAATCCAGGTGATTGGTCCGTTCAGCCAGAAATGAAAAAAACTAATCGGGAATAAAAGTAGAACTGCTTTCTGCGGCCAAGTTCTGCCATAGGTGTAGCACTGCCTAGCGCTGAGTACGGAATACAAACCACACATGAGCATGCCACCCATAAACCACTCATAAGGTAGATGACCAATTAATGCTTTTATTGCAGTGAAATTTAGTGTGACGGCTAGCATCGTGCTAACGATATAAAACGACCAAACATATGGAACAGGGAGCTGAAATTTCATGATGCCAACTCAACAATGTAGATGCTTATTTCTTTTATATTCCCATCAAGCGTGCTGGACAGAAACGAAAGTCCAGCTGCAATTGAATCTTTCAAGCTTTTAAGCGCACCAAGTGAAATCTCTTGCCTCGAATAGCGTTTGGGTTCTTTACCGCTTCGAATGAGTTTTTTCAATTCGCCGTTGGATACATTGGGCCTGCGGAGTTTGATCATTTCTTTGGTCAATAAAGCTGCCTGCTGCCTGTTGATATGGCCTGTCAAAGCCGCTGGAATGTTCACTCCAGCATTGCTTAATACTTTGATAGCGCGTCGAGCTGCGAATGCTGATGCACCCACACCCAAAAGCGACACACCATCAAGAACTTGCAAAGTGGTTTTGTAGGAGGGCATATTATCGAGTACTTGATTCTCCCCAGGAAAAAACAGGGCATTAATCGTCCTGACGGATGAGTTACCGCAGCTTAAAGCAGTAGCCAACGTCGCCGCACCAGCCACAGTCGACACGGCCAGACTTGCGCCACCTGAAAATGGAGCACCTGCGCCTCCCCCTAACGTCACAATTCCCGCAACCACCGCTGCAGTACAGTTAATTGCGGTCATGGCACCCTCGGCCAACACTTCCCTACCGGAAACTTCAGGCTTACCGGTTTTTACATCCACCACAATGTACTGATTTTGAACTGACGCTGTGTGTGGCTCTCGCAGTACCTCTGCACTGCCATCAATGGCAAGCACAACACCCAGCGGTCGAAGCTCGACAACAGAATTGGTGGACTGAAGAATTTTTTGGCGAATTTGGGGTGTGATTTCGGAATGCATGGTCGGGGGTAAATGAAGAAAATCCGACGATTATCAATGTGCGATTGGGAAATTTACAAAAACAGGATTTTTCATTCACCCGGAATGATGATGCTAGAAAAAATGCCCGGCACATGGCCGGGCAGAAAAGACGCATTCGTTTAGGAGACTCACAAACCGCCACAACTTTTTCCGACTCCCAATCAATGCCGGAAAAAGGTCCCAAGGAGCAATTTGTTTCAACCGTCTGCGTCATAAGTTCGCTGCGGAGCAGGCAGTAAACTTGGGGGTGAAATGACAACACTACAAACTACGCTCTACTACTTCACTACGCATCAAACCACCCCACACGGGGCAGCTTGATGTACTTCACAAACTGATCACTTACCGTCGAACAGTTTGAATACCCACACGGAACCACCTTGTTCAAGGTAGTTGACCTTGCTGGCCACGTCACCGCCCCACAGGGGAACAGCGCCGCCCCAACCAGACACAACAGCCACGTATTGGGCGCCGTCCTTGCCTTTCCAGGTTACGGGAGGAGCAACCACACCGGAACCAGTCTGGAACTTCCACGCTTCCTTGCCTGTTTTGGCATCAGCTGCCTTCAGGTAACCTTCTGGAGTACCCCAGAACACCAGGTTACCGCCAGTGGTCAACACACCGCCCCACAAAGGCGCATTGTTGGTGATTTCCCACTCGATCTTGCCGGTCTTGGGGTTCATCGCGCGCAGTGCGCCGATGTAGTCAAAGCCGGGCAATGTCTTGATGGTGAAACCAGCGCCCAGGTAAGCAGCACCTTTCTTGTAGGTGATTGGCTCGTTCCAGATTTCCATGCCCCATTCATTGGCGGGAACATAGAACAGACCCGTGTCAGGGCTGTAAGCCATTGGCTGCTGGTTCTTGCCACCCAGGAAAGAAGGTGCGGAGAACACAGTTTCGCCTTTCTTGCCGTCCATCTTGGTGGGATCACCAGGGCGGTTGGCGGGGTCGAAAATCGGACGACCTGTCTTCAGGTCAATGCCCTTGGCCCAGGTGATTTTCTTCACGAACGGGAATGCATTTTCCAGCTTGCCGGTTTTTGCATCATTCACATAGAAGAAGCCGTTTCGATCGGCTTTGCCGCCCATGCGCTTGCCATTCATGTCGAATGTCACGAACTCGTTGGCACCATCGTAATCCCATGCGTCATTGGGCGTATTCTGGTAGTGCCACTTGATCTGGCCAGTCTTCACGTCGAGCGCAACAGTGGATGTTGAATACAGGTTATCGCCAGGACGCAGGTGGCTGTTCCAGGGTGCCGGGTTACCAGTACCGAAATAGGCCAGACCTGTTTTGCTGTCATAGGTGCCGCCCAGCCAAGTGGCTGCGCCGCCGGTTTTCCACATGTCGCCTTTCCAGGTGGCATTGGTGGTACCGGAAATACCCGCTTCTTTCTTGTTGCCGTCTTTGTCGAAGGTGTAACCCATGTGCCCTTCAACAGTCGGACGCATCCACACCAGCTCACCGGTCTTGGCGTTGCGTGCTTCCACACGACCCACTACACCAAATTCACCGCCAGACACACCGGTCAAAACCAGGCCTTCTGCAATGATCGGAGCGGCCGTGTTGGAGTAACCCGCTGCGTAGTCGTCAATCTTGTCTTTCCAGACCACCTTGCCGGTGTCCTGATCCAGAGCGATCAGTTGGGCGTCCAGTGTCGCGAAAATTACCAGGTTGTCATACAGGGCGGCGCCACGGTTCACCACATCACAGCAAGGCATGATGCCTTCAGGCAAACGGTGCTCGTACTTCCACAGCTTTGCGCCTGTGGCCGCGTCCAGTGCATAAATGCGTGAATAGGAACCGGTCACGAACATTTTTCCGTTGTGAATGACAGGCTGACTTTCCTGACCGCGCTGCTTTTCACCACCAAACGAAAAAGACCAGGCTGGAACCAGCTTGCCCACGTTCGATACGTTGATGTCTTTCAATGGGCTGTAACGCTGACCCTCTGTACCCATACCCCAGGAAAGAATGTCGCCTGTTGTTTTGGCATCGTTTTGAATCATCGCGTCTGTCACAGCGGCAGAAGCCACTGCTGGAATCGCCAGTGCGGTTGCTACCATCGCGCTAAGCAGAGTTTTGCGCATTATTTGTTTCTCCTCTCTTCATCCGTTACTTTGAGGTTCTCGCCCCTCGTTTGCAGAGTCGGGGCTACCCGTAGAAACCTAGCGCAAGCTTCATGCCAAGTAGAATATTTCATCTAAATAAATTTTTTATTCAATAAAATCAGTGTGTTACAAAAACACCCTCATTAGAGTGATTTCATTGATCGCGATAAGCAAAAAAAGAGACAGTTTTGTGACATTGCAACAGCACATCTGTTCAGCAACACACAAACTGTCCCGTTTTGACACACTTGGTAAAGCGCTAACCCTGATTGCTACGCTCAGAATCCGCCCAAAGCCTGCTTTTCATACAAAGGATACAAATTGGTCACATTGCGATAAAACTCAGCTGGGTAAGCAGCAAAATTCTGGAATCGCTCGGGCGCACCTTTCTTCATGACGTCATTCATTTCCTCGCCCATATTGGCTGCGTCGGTTAGCCGTTTGTCCAGCCAGCTAAGGTAATCCAGCGTTTGGTCGATTGCCTCGCTACCCCAACTCACCGGGCCGTGGCTGGGCACCACCACCTTGGGCTTCAGCGCTTGAAGCTTTTTCAGGCTTTCAATCCAGGGCTTTAACTTCGCATGCGGCGTGGTCACTATGCGCTGGTAAAACACCAAGCCGCCTGCCCACATCACTTTGCTTTCCGGATCAAACACCACCAAATCCGAATCGGTGTGGCCTTTCAGTTCGAGTGTTTCAATGGGCTTATCACCCAAAGCTTTCAACTTGCCCGGCACGATCGTTTGCGCAGGAAACACACTTTCTGTGCCCTTCATCCAGTCGCCGCACAAACGGTACAGATTGGTTTCATACAACGCCGCTTCGGCTTTGATGCCTTGGATGGTCAACTTCGTGGCGGCAAGCGCCTCTTTCGGGTAAGCCTGATTGCCCAGAAAATAATCCGGGTGAAGGTTCAGTGCCACCACCTGCTTGACCGGTTTGCTCTTGCTGACTGAATCAATCAAGGCACGTTGCTGCTCGCCATAAATACGCGAGGTTCCGGTGTTGATGACGTACACCCCGGCCTCATCCACATAAAAGCCGGTGTTGATGATGTTGCAGCCATTGGCCTGAGAAAAGTCATCGTTCACACCTGCAATCACATACCAGCCACCCGCCAGTCTGGTGGCTTTCAAACCGTAATCAAGGGTCGATTTGTTGGGTGTTGGTTTGGCAACATTGGGCAGTTCGGCCAATACGGGGCCAGCAAGAACAGTGAACATGGACACGGCAACTATTGCGCACACCGCTTTGCACAAATTCATTGGGTCACCTTTGCATCAATCCGGTTGCCGTTGTTGTCGCGCCCTACCAGGCTGATGGGGCCCACTGGTTTCTTGTCAAAATCAAACGAGAACAAGGGGTTCTCTGACACGGGCTCAAAGGGGTAAAGCCTGGCCAGCACTTGTTTGTTCTTGTCTTGCAAAATCATTTCTTCAATGTAAAAGGCGGGCACACCAGCCACCAAACCGGTGTCCATGGGGTGCGACACTTGCACACGCAAGCGCGCATCGTCTCGCAACTGATTGGCATCAAACATTTTGCCGGCCACCTTGTTCAAAGTTTGTGGCCAACTGCCATCAGCCCGCGTTGCGCCGGGCACAGTGCAACCACCGCCAGCCGCTTCAATGAAGGCATAACCCACATGCCACACGCCATCCTCAGTCAATGCAGCGACTCGAATGGGACTGGCTTGCTCCAGCTTGAAACGAAAATTCAAAGCAGGCTTGGCCTTCTCGGGAATAAATTCCAACACCTTGCGAATCGGGTTTCTGTCCACGAGCACCACGATTTTCTTCACCTTGCCCAAAGCTGAGGCATCGAATGACACTGGTACATTCATGGCGTCTTCAGCAAACAAGGGCACTGTGACCTTGATTCTGGAGTCGAACACGGTTTTCGCATCCGCCTCAAAAAATTGCCCTTTCATGTCAGGCCACTGCATGGAACCCAGCGGGTCGCCACCCGTCAAATCGCCTTTCACTGCACCCAGTTCTATCGGTGCAGCAAAAACCGGGCTGGCGAAAAAATTGCTCACCACCACGACACCACTTACCAGAATCCCCACAGGGATTATTTGAAGAATCGATTGTTTTGTACTGCTGAACATCATGATTACCTGTCTCCTGCTTTTTGTAATCTGTCAGAATGCAAGCAATCGACATGCCTGTATTCGCAAATGCTCAATCTAAAAATATCCGCACGTTGGAAAAAAGACGACGGTCAGTTTGTTGAACTGGACCAACGCATGTTGAACACCTTGAAAACCATCGATACGGCTGGCTCCATTTCACTGGCCTGTAAAGCGCTGGGCGTTTCTTACCGTACCTTATGGTCACAAATTCAGCAATACAACCAACTGCTGGGCGAAGAACTGGTGGCCACTCACGGGCGTGCCGGCGCTTGCCTCACGCGGTTTGGGCACAAATTGATCTGGATGGTGGAACAAGGCAATGTGCGCGTGGCGCCCGACCTGGGTACCGTGGGTGAACAACTGAATGCCGAGTGGCTGGACATTGATCAAAACAAGCCCTGGATCAGCCTGGCACTGAGCGATGACCTGGTATTGCAAAACCTGTTTCAGAACACTGCACTGTATAAAAAGCTGCAACTGTCATTGCGCTGGTCGGGCAGCATTGCCGCACTGTCTGCATTGCATCGCGGTGAAGTGCGCGTGGCTGGCTGCCACTTGCCAGTGGGGCTTGAAGAACATTCTCATGTTCACCAAATTATGCGCCGCTGGTTGCGTGGCTCGAACCTCAGCGTCATTGAACTGTTCGAGCGCGATATCGGCTGGATGAGCCGCCCAGCGGCCACACCACCCACGCTTGAGGATGTGTCGCTGCGGCGCGCACTGTTGGTGAACAGGAACTCGGCGTCGTCTACCCACCATCAACTCAATGCGCTGATTACCAAAGCCTGCCTGAACCCCGAAAACCTGCCCGGCTTTTACCATGAAGAAAATTCACACCTGGCCGTGGCTTGCACGATCGCGGCGGGTCATGGCGATTTGGGCCTGGGCATCCGGGCAGCGGCTGATCACTATGGCTTGCAATTCAGACCCGTGTCCAGGGAACGCTATTTTCTGGTCACCCACAACAGCGATCTGCAGTACCCGGCGATGGACATTCTTTTGCCTTGGTTGCGCAGCCCCGAAGTACTGGAACAGGTGGAAAATGCTGCGGGTTACAACGCCATGAATTTGGGTCGCACACAGGCTCTGGAATTGTTTCTCAACGAGATTCAAGCGAATTAACACCCCTACAGGTGTGTCAAATGTGTGCAACGCAACAAAATTATGCAACCTTTTGCATAATTCAAACTTGAGCAATGTGCGCTGTCTTCTCAAAGTTCTGCACCAAACTTCCAGATAAAAATTCGATTGTTTGATTGATGCGGAAACAGGGTTCCGGAAATCGTCATTAAACAGCACTGGCATGCCCGTTGCGCAAAGCTCCTTACCTACATCAACAGAACAAGGAGTTAGGGACATGAACATGGTTGACGAATTAAAACTGGGCGTGGCGTTCCCCTTCAAAGCCAAATATGACAACTTCATCGGCGGCAAATGGGTCGCTCCAAAAGGCGGGCAGTACTTCGACAACGTAACACCAGTCACAGGCCAGGTGCTTTGCAAGATTGCTCGCTCTCAAGCTGAAGACATTGAACTGGCGCTGGATGCTGCGCATGCAGCGAAAGACGCTTGGGGCAAACGCTCACCCACCGAACGTTCCATGATTCTTAATCGCATTGCAGACCGCATGGAAGAAAACCTGCGCCTGATCGCGGTTGCTGAAACGCTGGACAACGGCAAACCGTTGCGCGAAACCATGGCTGCCGACATTCCGCTGGCCATCGATCATTTCCGTTACTTTGCCGCCTGTATTCGCAGCGAGGAAGGCAGTATTTGTGAAATTGATCACCAAACCTACGCCTACCATTTCAACGAGCCGCTGGGCGTGGTTGGGCAAATCATTCCCTGGAATTTTCCGATACTGATGGCTGCCTGGAAGCTGGCCCCAGCATTGGCAGCGGGCAATTGCGTGGTGTTAAAGCCTGCCGAGCAAACGCCTGCTTCATTGCTGGTGGTGATGGATTTGATTGCAGACCTGTTGCCGCCCGGCGTACTGAATATTGTGAACGGCTTCGGACTGGAAGCGGGCAAACCACTGGCCAGCAATCCGCGCATTGCAAAAATTGCCTTCACGGGTGAAACATCCACAGGTCGATTGATCATGCAGTACGCTGCGCAAAACCTGATCCCGGTCACGCTTGAATTGGGTGGCAAGTCACCGAATATTTTCTTCTCCGACATCATGGAGGCAGACGATGCCTTCTTCGACAAAACCCTGGAAGGCTTCGCCATGTTTGCCTTAAACCAAGGCGAAGTGTGCACATGCCCTTCCCGCGCACTGATTCAGGAGGACATCTACGACGCTTTCATTGAACGTGCCATTGAACGGGTAGGCAAAATCAAGCAGGGCAATCCGCTGGATGAAAGCACCATGATCGGCGCGCAAGCCTCTTCAGAACAGCTGGAAAAAATCCTGAGTTACATCGATCTGGGTAAACAGGAAGGCGCGAAGTGCCTGATCGGTGGCGAGCAAAACAAACAAGGTGGCGACCTGGCCGGTGGCTACTATGTGAAGCCCACTGTTTTTCAAGGGCACAACAAAATGCGTATTTTTCAGGAAGAAATTTTCGGCCCGGTGCTGTCAGTGACTACCTTTAAAGACGAAGCCGAAGCCTTGCAAATTGCCAATGACACCCTGTACGGTTTGGGCGCAGGTGTGTGGAGTCGTGACGGCGCACGCGCCTTCCGCATGGGTCGGGCCATTCAGGCTGGCCGCGTGTGGACCAACTGCTACCACCTGTACCCGGCACATGCTGCATTTGGCGGCTACAAGCAATCGGGTATTGGTCGCGAAAACCACAAAATGATGTTGCACCATTACCAGCAAACCAAAAACCTGCTGGTGAGTTACAACCCCAACGCACTGGGTTTTTTCTAAGTTCGTAAAGCGACGTAAGTAGTACGAACCGCTCGGCCCGACACGGGTTGGGCGGTGTTCTTGTTGAACCGGAGAAAATCAATGTCGAACCGAGTCAGTGCAACACCCGAGGCCTTGGAGTTGATTACTGCTTTAAAAAACCAGCATGGCGATGTCATTTTTCATCAAAGCGGCGGCTGTTGCGACGGCAGCGCACCCATGCTGTTTCCGCGCAGCGAGTTTCCCTTGGGTGGATCAGATGTCAAGCTGGGCGACATTGGTGGCGTGCCCTTTTACATGAGCAAATCCCAGTTTGCCTATTGGGAACACACGCATTTGACAATTGATGTCGTGAAAGGAAATGGCGGAATGTTCAGCCTGGAACGCCCCAGTGGCATGCGATTTCTGACCCGGTCGCGTTTGTACTCCGATGAAGAATTTGCGGCGCTTCCACCGGTGCAATCAGCGGACTAGGCGCATCAAGAAAAAAGCGCGATCCAGGCCCCGAACAGCAAAAACAAACCACTGGCCATCGCACGCAGCACTTTCAGTGGCAACACCCGCGTCAGCTTTTCACCCAGAAAAACCACGGGTGCATTGGCGATCATCATGCCCAAGGTTGTACCAATCACGACCGGCAGGAAATCACTGTATTGGGCCGCTATGGCCACTGTGGCCAACTGGGTTTTGTCGCCCATTTCGGCCAGAAAAAATACGACAATCGTGGTCAGTAACACACCCCATTTCCCGGTCTCTGGCGTGGTGTCGTCTTCCTTGTCGGGAAACAGGGTCCAGATACCCATGCCCACAAAACTGGCCACCAGAATCCACTTCAGGGTTTCAGCGCTGATCAATGTAGTGACCCAAGTGCCCACAGCACCTGCCAAAGCATGATTCAACAAAGTAGCAATCAGAATGCCCCACACAATCGGCCATGGCTTTTTGAATCGGGTCGCCAGAATAATGGCCAACAGTTGGGTTTTGTCGCCCATTTCGGCCAAGGCCACCAGGCCGGTTGCAGTCAGAAACGCTTCCATCACATCATCACTTTCAAAGTTGGCGCAAGTTTACCACCGCCCCAACAAGGGTCATCCACAATTGACCCAAAGTTCAGTAATGAAATAATGAGCGTCACTTCAAACGTCACCTGTCAACATGGCCCAAGTCAATGTGCTCTCGGAAATTCTGGGGGTCACCGCCCCAGTATTCGCGATGGTCTTCATGGGCTTGCTGTTGCGCAAGGTCAATCTCATCAACGACTCCTTCATTCAAACCGCCTCCACCCTCACCTACAAGGCGACCATGCCTACGCTGTTCTTCCTGTCCATTTGGCAGGCCGATCTGCAAAGCGCATTCAACGCCAAGTTGGTCCTTTTTCTGTGTGCTGCCACGGTGCTGGGTTTTCTGGCCAGTTGGTGGTGGGCCACTCGAGCCATTCCTTATGGTCAACGCGGGGTGTTTGTTCAGGGGGCGTTCAGGGGCAATTGTGGCGTGGTCAGTTTTGCCTTGGTGGCCAGTTACTACGGCGACTACGGGCTATCCGTGGGTGGTGTTTTAGTCGGCTTTACCATTTTGCTGTTCAACGTACTGTCCGTGTTGATTCTCTCCATTTACAGTCCCACCCTGAAATTCAGCCCAACTGCAGTGGGCAAGGAACTGATTAAAAACCCCCTGATTATTGCGGTAGTACTGGGCATGTTGGCCAGCGCAATCCAGCTTTACATACCGCAGTGGTTGCTAAAGTCGGGCGAATACTTTGCCGGGCTTACCTTGCCCCTTGCCCTTATTTGTGTGGGTGGCACACTGTCCTTGGCGGGCGTGAAGGCCTCGGGCTTGTCAGCCATGCAATCAAGCGCCATTAAAATTGCAATATTGCCTGTGTTGGCCTGCGCTGCGGCATGGGCCATTGGAATTGAAGGACGAGACCTCATCATTCTCTGGATGTTCTTCTCAAGTCCCACTGCAGCTGCCAGCTTTGCCATGGCTGTAGCCGCCGGGGGCGATGGCAAACTAGCCGCCAACATCATCGCACTCACCACGCTGGTGTCCATACTGTCCATGACAATCGGCATTTATGCACTCACCGCGCTGGGGCACTAAAGTGGCGCGTTAAACTCAAGGTCAAACTCCAAAAAAACCAATCCACAGGTAGCAGTACATGAACAGCCCAGCCGCATGCCAAGTGAACATGACTCCCCAGCGCGAGTGGGCCTTGCTTCTTATTCTTGCGGGCATACAGTTCACCCACATTCTCGACTTCATGATCATGATGCCGCTGGGCCCGCAGCTTACGCTGGCATTTGCGATTTCGGATGCCCAGTTTGGCTTGCTGGTGTCGGCTTACACCTTTGCCGCGGGTGCCTCCGGGTTGTTGGCGTCGCTGTACATTGACCGGTTCGAGCGTCGCCGGCTGTTGTTGATTCTGTATTGTCTTTTTGCAGTGGCCACGCTGGCCTGTGGCCTCGCACCCACCTATGAAACACTCATGGGAGCGCGCATTGCAGCGGGGCTTTTTGGCGGTATTTTGTCAGCCATGATCCAAACCATCGTGGCCGATGTGGTGCCCTTTGCGCGCCGGGGCAAGGCCATGGGCGTCATCATGACCTCCTTCTCTGTTTCGACCGTCATGGGCGTGCCTTTGGGTCTTTACGTGGCGGCCAATTCAAATTGGCATACCCCGTTTTTCGGCATTGCAGGCATCAGCTTTGTGCTGGTTGTTGCGGGTTGGTATGTCATACCCACGTTGCAGGGTCACTTGCATGCCCGCGGCGAAACTGGCCCACTGCATGGCATTGCCCAAGTACTTCGCGATTCGAACCACTTGCGGGCATTCTGCTTTTCGTTCTGCATGATTTTCGCGGGCTTTTCGATCATCCCGTACATCACGATCTACATGCAGATCAATGCCGGGCTGACCCCCTCCGACATTCCGCTGATTTACCTTGCTGGCGGCGCAGCCACGCTGTTTAGCGCGCAAATCATCGGCAAACTCAGCGATCGCATCGGCAAACTAAAGATGCTTCAGATCATTGCCAGTGTTGCTGTGGTGCCCATGGCCCTGATCACCCTGACTGAAGGCATGAGCATGGCAGTCATTCTGGTGATCACCACATTCTTCTTTGTGTTTGTCAGCGGACGAATGATTCCTGGGATGGCATTGGTCAGTGCGGCGGGCAACCCCAGAAACAGGGGTACTTTCATGACATTGAATTCATCCATGCAGTCGGCCGCAATGGGAGTGGCCGCACTGGTGGGCGGCATGGTGATTTCACGCAGCGCCGAAGGCTTGATTGAAAACTTCTGGATTTGCAGTGTGATCGCGATCGCATTCAACCTGACCGCATTGTGGATTGCAAAAGGGGTGCGAGTGTATCAGTAGGCGTTCGACAATTAATTAGCTGGCCATGCGGCGAATGATTGACGACACCACCAAACGCAGACCCTTGATCTCTTTGACTTCCAGCGGGCGCTTTTCTTTCAGGTCTTTGTCTTTGCTCAATTCTTCAAGCTTGTGCTCAATCTCTTTCAACAGCTCAAGTTGTTGTTTCATGATCATTTACCAATGAATTCGGGTACGCGAAATATACACGCAAGCGGCTGCGCATTGGATGACGTTTTTGTGACAAATCATCTGCGTCACATTGCAACAGTTGCTGTGGATTGATCCTTGCTTGCCTCTTCAGGCAATTCCAATCCAAAACGACAACCATGACGCTGCATCAAGCCTACGCCGCCGCTTTTTCCCTACTTGTTTGCACCGCCACGTTTGCCAGCTCAGACACAGAATGGCCGGTATTCGGCGGCAACTGGGACCATCAGCGGCACACGCTGTCCACGCAAATTACGCCTCGCAATGTCGGGCAGCTTGACTTGGCCTGGGAATTCGACACGGGTGTGTCATCCAGCTTTCAAGCCACACCCATCGTGGTCAACGGCGTCATGTTTGTATCGCTGCCTTTTAACCATGTGGTGGCCTTGAAAGCCGACACTGGAAAATTGGTGTGGCGTTACACACACGACAGGATCAAAAATCGCCCCATGTGCTGCGGCCCCGCCAACCGGGGCGTTGCTGTAAGTGATGGCAAGGTGTTCATGGGCACAGTCGATTCACGCCTGCTGGCACTGGATGCACGCACCGGCCAAAAGCTTTGGGACATTGATGTCACCAAAGGCGAACAAGGTGTGCAGGAGGATGCCGCCACACTGGGGTCGCAACTCGACACGCAGGGCGGAAAACTGGAAGTGTCGGGTGCATCGGGTGCAGGCATCAACATGGCGCCCATGGTGTTCGATGGCAAGGTCATTGTGGGCATTACCGGTGTGGGCTATGGCTTGCACCTGGACTCGCCCGATCCCGATGCGCCACTCGGTGCAGTGGTGGGTATTGCGGGTAACTACGGACGCCGTGGTTTCATGGCTGCTTATGACGCCAACACCGGCACCCTGGCGTGGAAATTCGACACAGTACCCGAGCAAGGCTGGGAGGGAGAATTCAGGCAAACAACTCCCGACGGCGTGACACTGCCCCGAAACATTGAACAGGAAAAAGCAGCCGCAGCCCAATACCCGGATGCCTGGAAATACGGCGGCGGATCAGCCTGGAGTACCCCCGCCATTGATCGCAAAAATGGCATTCTGTATTTCGGCACGGGCAACCCTTCACCACAAATGGAAGGCTCGTCACGCCCTGGCGACAACTTGTACACCGCCTCCCTGGTGGCGCTGGATGTGCGCACCGGCAAGCTGAAATGGCACTACCAGCAAGTGCCGCATGACATGTGGGGATACGACGTTGCAAGCCCACCCGTGTTGTTCACCAGTCAACACCAAGGCCAAGCGATTGAAGCCGTTGGGCAAGCCGGTAAAACTGGTTGGTTTTATGTGCACAATCGAATCACGGGTGAATTGTTGTTCAAGAGCGAGGCCTTTGTACCGCAGCACAATATGTTTACCCTGCCCACTGAACAGGGCAATGTGATTTACCCCGGTGTAATTGGCGGCTCCAACTGGTCCCCGGTGTCGGTCGACGAACAACGCCGCATGGTTTTTATCGCTGGCATTCACTGGCCGGTGAAATATCAATTGCACGCGCTGAAAGCGAAAGGCAACAAACCTGCGCTGAAATACTCTTCAATGTCACCCATTGAAGACGGAGAAAAATACGGTTTGTTGTCAGCCATTCATTTGGACACTGGCAAACTTGTATGGCAACACAAAGTGAATGCACCCTTGATTGGCGGTGTACTCAGTACACAAACAGGTTTGGTTTTTTCAGGTGAAGGCAGTGGTGAGTTTTTTGCACTTGATTCAAACACGGGCAAACGTGTGTGGCAACACAACAATTCAGCGGGCGTGAATGCACCACCCGTTGCCTACGAAGTAAGTGGAAAACAGTTTTTGGCAGTGGCTGTGGGTGGCAACAAACTGTTTGGTTTCAAGCAGGGACAAACCATCAAGGCTTGGGCACTGCGGGCTAAATAAGCAGCCAGTGATTGTCCAGCTCCAATGGCTTGCTGAACTCAACAGCTGAGCTACCCAGCCACACCTGCTCGCCTTCGGCAGCCAGGGCACATGCGGCGTTTGCAGCCTGTGAATACAACAAGTTGCCTTGCACATCAAATTGCCCGGCAGAATTATTCTTGGTACAACTGATCACAAAGCCCTGGGGGGTGGCCACAATGTCGCCGGCATAACCCTTCACACCCGCCGATTCATTCACCGTGCGCAGTCCGTTTTCATCAAGCAACGCCAGTACCGGCGCAGCATCCCGAAGTGCAGCGGTGCTGTGGTGTGTCTGCATGGCAACGCCCACCACACCACTGGCGTGTACCGCCATGTGTCGCAAACTGAGTCGGGAATCGCTCAAGGTCCATTGATTGAGCACCCTGCCTGTTCTGGGGCTCATGGCCACGATGGAAGAATCCATGGGCAGTTGATTCAGCGGGGTTCTGCCCATGTCCGCATGCGTAGGTATTCCGCCGTTGGCCACCAACAAAAAAGGTTCATCAATGCCCAACCCACCCCTGGGCAGGACCAGCATTTCATGGGGATCTTTGCCCAGTGTGGACCACACATCCTGCAACTCCAAGGTATGGCGGTCTCGAACCGCCAAGGCACCCGTACCGTTGAGCACATCCGTTTCTGTGGTGTAAAGCCAATCGCCATACACGGCGCTGTGGCCGTTCAAATGCCGGTCTTCGTCTTGCCAAACTCGCGAGGTTTCGCCGCTGCGAATATTCAAGCGCAACAACCAGTCGCCAGGGCGGCGAGCAATGAGCAAATACTCATCACCGTGCAGGTGCATTAAACCGTGCGGACGTGTGGGCAAATCGAATGCCATGGTTACATCATAAGAAAGCGCTGCACCTTGCCCGGCTGCGTTGAGCACACCCACCTGATAGAGCCCATTGGGAAGTTGCCAGGCCGCCAATAAACGGGCCTGACGAGTGTGGGTTGCAAGTTCAGCAGGCAAGGGCAAAGCCATGCTCAAGGCCAACGCGCTGCTTTGAACCAAAAATTGCCGACGCGAATTGAACACTGAATCAATCACCATCGGAAGATGAAAACTGAATGGACACCTTCAAACCCTTGGCCACCTCGCTTTCCAAAAACCCCTTGAGCACCTTGAGTGCTTTAACGGACTGCTCAACACTGGCTGGCTTTGTGATGTCGTTGGACCGCATGGCCACAGCCACAGCACTGCTGTACGTAACCAAGGTGTCGGCCAGTTCAATTTTCCCCAAGCCGCGCAAATAAGCCTCCAGCGGGATCACTTGCGTATTGGCCTGCGGAACAGTTTGGCTGTTGACCAGCAGCAAGTGTTCTATGCCTTGCCACTGCGCAGCCCATGCTTTCTGGGTAATTTGCAGTTCCATGAATGGCCAATGGGCAACACCTGCCTCGTCTTTGTTTTTCAAAAGCGGCTTTTCCATTCGCTCCCACGCCAGGGTGTGCGTCGCCCCAATCAACTGGTTGAAATACAACTGCATATTTGCGCCCAAGGCTTGTGCCTCGTCCCATTTCAAATCAGCCACAGTGCGGGCAATGTCAAGCACTACTTCATGTGCGTAGTTGCACTGCGGTGTTACCGCTTTAAAATCATCCTGAGTCAATAAATACTCAAACGCCGGAAAACCCTTTGCCGGACTTCCGATCAGGGCCATGGCTTGCGCGCCTTGTGGCTGTTTTTTAATTGCACGTTCCAACAAATTAAGGCGCAGAGGGCGAAAGTCGATTTGGCGCACCGTGTTGCCGTCCAGCATGGGGCCCATCACCACGGCCGACAGTTCCAGCCAAGCGAGGTAGGCTTTGGCGTATTGCGCCTGAAGCTGCTGCTTGTCGATGGACTTCGCCTTTGTATCAATCTTGCAATAGTGTGCTGTGGCTGCACTCAACTGTTCAAGTTGAATGCGCAACTGAGCAGTGTCACTGGCATAGTGGTGCGTTGCTACGCTGCTCAGCACATCGGATACTTCATAGTACGGAAACAGCATAGTGCTTCGGTCCACAGGTTTCGCAGCAACAGCTGAATTGGCCAGGTTCAGCACCAACAGCAACACCAAGGCGAGCGCTATCCAAACCAGTCCACGTAACAGGCCAGTTTTCAATTCATGCTGGTGTTGAGGATTCATCACAAGGACTCCACAAAACGAATCAGTGCTGCACGGTCTTGCGCAGAAAAATTCATGAACCGGTTTTTACTTGGCTCGGCCTCGCCACCGTGCCAAAGAATGGCCTCCTCAACACCATCGGCGCGACCATCGTGCAACAAACGCATGTGGTTGTTGACATCAGGAATCAAACCGATTCCCCACAAGGGCGGTGTCTTCCACTGTCGGCCATTGGCTTTGAAATCGGGGCGGTTGTCAGCAAGACCTTCGCCCATGTCATGCAACAACAAATCGGTGTAGGGCCAAATTTCCTGTCCTTCCAACGCTTTGCTGCTCAAGGCCGGAAAAGGCACTTTCCCAGTAGTGTAGGAAGGGCGATGGCACACCGCGCATTGCGCTTGCTCAAACAACTTTTGACCTTTCAGCACTTGTGCATCATTCACATTGCGGCGGGCAGGCGGTGCCAACACGGCTTGATAAAACACAATTTCATTGAACAATTTATCGCCAAGTTCAGGCGCACCGTTCTCTGATCCGTTGGGTGCCTGCAAACAGTCTTTCTGGGCCGATGTGCAATTCTCGGAGGGAAACACACTGCTGGTAATGCCGATATCGCCAAGAAATGCACCACCGGTTTGATGCGCCAGCGTGGCGACATTGGCCTTCCAGCCGAATCGACCCAACATTTCCTTTTGTGCATAGGCATCCCAAACCCGATTGGGCACACCCTTGATGGGACCGGGCAGTGCCGCTTGCTGTGCCGAATTGTTCAAAATTTCCTTGTCCTCAATGGCTTCAAGCAAACCCAGGCCCACCACCTGCGGAGCGATTCGCGGACTGACCATCACCTCGGGGTGCAGTGGGCCATAACCCAAATCGGAAAAAGAATAAGCAGGCTTTTTCAATACATAAGGCGTGCCATCCGGGTACTTGCCCTGTACTTCGGTAATCTGGATATGTACCTTGCCTTCAGGCTTCACGCCAGCAACGGCCGCATTGTTGAACTGATCACCATACACAGGGTCGGGCACCACACCATGCCGGGAATCAGTGCCTGGAATGGACAAACGGAACAAGAGATCAACTGGTTGTTCAGTGCTTAAGCGATCCAGAATTTCGGGCGGCTGTCCTCGGCCGTCCTGCACATGGCAACCACCGCAGGAACGTGCAATGAAATGCGGGCCCAGTCCGTCACGCGCAGTGGTCGATGCCGGGGCCTGCACCCAGTTGCGCTTGAAAAACGAATTGCCAATTGCAAACCGGGTTCGTTCTTCATCGGGCAAATTGGCAGCAGGAAATGAAAACGCGTTTCGACCATCGGCGAACACGGTGACATCGCCTGCAGTGCGAGGCGTCATTCCTTCCACTGCGGCCCAGGCCGCCCCGGCAAGTAACAGGGTTCCCCCTGCCAAACAAACAGCAACTTTCATCAGGGCAAGGTCAGGGTAAGTTGGGTAATGCCAATTGCATTGGCCGATTCAACCAGCAAGGTGCTTTGCTCAACCAGGCTATCCACCGTGGCTTTAACACGTTGAGGGCCAGGTGCATTTGCACCGCCAATAATTTCACGGTCAAATGGTGCTTGAATTGCACTTGCAGCCTTCACCGAGTTCTGGATTTGCTGCGTGGTTTTCTTCGCAACTTCCGGTGCACGCGCACCCACCAACTCGGCCAGTGAGGGCACTTTCAACACGGCACCATCGGCCTGTTTGTAAGTACCGGTCCACACATTCAAAATGCCTTGGGCATTGGTCACCGCGTCGCGGTGCGTGTTGTCTGAAAAACAGGAATGCTCATCTTCCTGATCCTGGCTGAACAGGGCCACTTCAAGGCGCTCGCCAGCCAACTCACCACGCGAGAGGGAACCCAAACCCACCAGGATTTTGCGAATGGATTCCTTGCCGCCCTTCTCAAAACTCGCGCGGAAATTGTCAGTTCTCTTGGGGGCCCAGGCCGATTGCACTGTTTCAAGATCATGGATCAACAAGGCGGTTATTTCGCGCAAATAAGCAGCGCGACGTTCTGCATTCTGGCCTTTGCCTTTCACGTAATCGGTGTAAGGCCGATTGCCGGGGCCATTCTCATTCAAATCCTGCCCCCACAGCAAAAACTCAATGGCGTGCCAACCGGTGGCAATGTTTTCTTCACCGCCCCGCTCATTTTCTTCGATCAAGGCATCGCGGGTAATCTTGAATTTTGGATTGTTGATAAAGCCGCTGCGTGCGTTGCCTTGCACATAGTCCACATACGATTCATCCATGGGCCAGGCATTGATTTGCCCTTCAGGCCCGTTTTCATCATCAATCGGGCCACCGTAAAAACGGAAAGCTTCTGTTTGCCCGTAAAACTCGCGCGCATTGAGCCATGCTTTTTTCGCAGCTTCCAGGCCAGCCTCGGAAGGTGCTTTCAAAAATGCATCAATGGACGACTGCAGTTTTTGGGCTGCAATTACGGAGTCGGTGTAATTGGCATACACCAATTGCCCATAACCCTTTACCACATCTTGATCGGTAGGCGCCGCCACGGCCGCATTGCAAAGTGCCAAAGCTAAACCGACAACCATCGCCTTGTGTTTGGCGTTGAACCACGAGTACGTCATAAGGACCTGAAACCTTTGAATCAATCGAAAACAGCGTATATGTTAATCTTAATGAGAATGATTTGCAATTAATAAGAACATCCATTACACTTCGCCTCATTCGATGCAGGCAATCCACTTTATTCCGGGCCACCATGAATTCCCAATCTACGCTGAAAACCGGCACTGCCCCTGAAAGCCACACTGAACCAGCGGCAGCAGCGCCTTTGAATACAAAAACCCTGTTTCCTCAAGGCAGCCGCGAACGAACCATTGTTCATGACAACACAGAGTATCGATTGCGAATTACCGCCCAAGGCAAACTGATTTTGACCAAATAAATTTCTCTCACCCTCAAACCGCAAGCCAGCAAAACCGAGTAGCCAGCCAGCGTTTTTTTCAACCCGTACCATGAACCCGAAAAAAATTCTGCCCTGCGCCATTAGCGCGATTACCCTGTTTTGGCCCCAACTTTCAAACGCTCAAGAAGCCGCCACCCTGCCCGCTGTCAAAGTTGAAGGGCAAGTGCAAGCGGAACCAAGTCCTTCCGCACCTGTTGATGGTTACAAAGCCAGCAGCACTTTCTCTGCTACAAAAACCGGCACACCCGTTGTGGAAACCCAGCAGTCGATTTCGGTCATTACACGCGATCGAATTGAAGACCAGGGCGCACTGACTTTGCAAGACACACTGGGTTACACCGCAGGTGTCAGCGCAGGTTCCTATGGTTTCGACAATCGTGGCGACTGGGCTTTTATCCGAGGCACTTCATTTGTGCAGTACCAAGATGGTTTAAAACAGCTTTTTGGTTTTTACAACAATGTGCGCCCCGACCCGTTTACTCTGGAGCGTGTTGAAGTGGTGAAAGGCCCGTCATCTGTGTTGTATGGCCAGGGCGGTTTTGGCGGCCTTGTGAATATGGTCAGCAAGCGGCCACAACGCGAACAGGCTGGTGAAGTGGGGGTGCAGCTGGGCGAATACGGCCGCAAACAATTGGCACTCGACTTGAGCGGCCCACTGAATGAGGAAGGCACCCTGCTGTACCGCATGATCGCTCTGACCCGCGACAGCGACACCCAAGTGAACTTTGTGCCGGATGATCGAGACCTGTTCGCACCCGCCATTACCTGGAGGCCCAACGCCGACACCAGCCTGACTGCGTATTTGAATGTGCAACGGGATGTGTCGGGTTCATCCGTCGGCTTTTTCCCGATCATCGGCACCCGTTTTGAAGGGCCGAATGGCCGCATTCCAACTGACACATTCATCAGCGAGCCAGGCTTCGACTTGTACCTGGCCAAGCAAACCTCGTATGGGCTGGAGTTTGATCATCGTTTGAACGATGTGTTCACCTTCAACCAGAAAGTGAAACAAAGCGACAGTGCGGTGTCGTACAACTCGATTTACTCCTCATTCAACAGGGGCACAGTTGGTCGCCCAACCATCAACTCAGATGGGCGTACGATCAATCGCGTCGCCATTTCCCAATACAACGTCGCTGACAGCTTTACAAGCGACTCGCAACTTCAAGCAAACTGGACAAATGGCGCATTTGAAAACACCACGATCGTTGGTATCGATTTTCAGCGGGTAGCGCTGGGCGGCGCTCAAAGTGTTGGTGGTAGCGCTGAACCAATCGATTACTTAAACCCGGTCTACGGAGACTTTGTAGCGCCAACCCAACGTGATTTGGCAGGTACCCTTCAAAGACAAACTGGTATTTATGCGCAACACCAACTGAAGTATGACAAGCGTTGGTTAAGCACTGTAGGCGTCAGGCGTGACTGGGCCAAATCAGAAACCGACAACGCACCGGCCTCCAACCTGGATACATCCACCAACACCTACAAGGCCAGCCTGGGTTACATCACCGATTTCGGCGCTATGCCTTACTACAGCTATTCGGAATCGTTCCTTCCAATTGGCGGCCTGGACTTCTTTGGCAATCCGTTCAAGCCTCAACAAGCTGAACAACAGGAAATGGGTGTGAAATATGAAACACCGGATGGTAAGTCGCTTTTCACTGCTGCCGTTTATGAAATCAAGGAAAACAACCGACGCGTCGCTGATCCTGCTGAAGCCAACAATCAAATTCAGGTTGGCGAAGCGGAAAGCAAAGGTGTTGAACTGGAAGCCAATCACCGCCTCAGCCCCACCGTGGATATTCTGGCGGCCTATGCCTACACCAGCGCCAAAGTAACTCGCCATTCCACACCCAACAGTCAAGGCAAAAGATTGGCCACAGTGCCCAAACAAACCCTCAGCCTGTGGGGACGCCAGAAGTTTTCCATGCTCGGCTTACCCGGCTGGCAATGGGGCGCAGGCTTGCGATTCATTGACGAATCCTGGGACGGCGTAGACAACGTGCGTACACCCAGTGTGACACTGCTGGACGCCATGCTCTCGTATGAAACTGGCGATTGGCGCTACGCAGTGAATGCGACCAATCTGGCCAACCGCGAATACGTTTCCACCTGTTTGTCTCGTGGCGACTGTTTCTATGGTGTCGAACGCAATGTGGTGTTCAGTGCAAACTACCGTTTCTAAAACACAGTGGCTAAAAATCAGCAGTCGGCAAATTGTTTGCCTGCTGCTGGCATTTCCTGCGGGGTTGGCTTTGGCCAATCTGTTTGCAGCAACATTGGCCATTTTGCTGTTCAAAGCAGGCATGGAGCAAAGCGAAGCCTTGACCCTTGGCCTGCTACTGGCCTACCTGGCCATGCCTTGTTGGATGCTGTGGGTTTATTGCACAGCGAGCCTGGCCTGGCTAAGTGCCCAGGGACTGTTGTTTGGTTTGCTGTGTGCAATCGTCATCTACTTTCCTTGGTAAACCCCAGTCGTGAGCAAGCAGAAAGCACCTTCCATTCGTCAACACATGGCCTGGTTTCACACCTGGTTTGGACTCTTCATCGGCTTCCTTCTATTCGCTGTGTTCTGGATGGGTACGCTCACCGTATTCGACAAAGAGTTCGATCGCTGGATGCACCCGGAAAGCCGCAGTGTTGCTGGTGAATGTTGCACACTGAGCCCCCAACAACTTGAAACCGCATTGCTGAAAGCGCGAGAGTTGGCGCCCGAGTCGGACAATATACGACTGCGCTTACCCACCGAACGTACGCCCATGACACTGATTCGGATTGTCAAACCCGACCGAACCTTGAAGGCCTATTTCATGGACCCCGACACGGGCAAAGTGGTGTCCAACGAACACACGTTGGGTGGCAGCGGTTTCTTTTTTCCCTTCCACTACAAATTCAATATTGCATGGAACAATGTCGGCTATTTTCTGCTCGGGATCGCAGGTTTGGCGATGATGGCCCTGCTGATCAGCGGAATTGTCATTCACCGGAAACTTCTGGCTGAGTTCTTTGTGTTTCGTCCGAAAAAACACACTGTGCGCAGCCTTCTTGACTTGCACAACATGAGCAGCGTGGTGGCACTGCCCTTTCACTTCATCATCACATTCACTGGCCTGCTGATCTTCTTTTCCATCTATTTTCCTTGGGCCACACTAACCGCGTTTGATGGAGACAAAGCCGCCTCGCAGAAAGCCATGAGTGGTTTTATCAACATGCCTCCCAGCGGTTTTACTGAAGACCCCGAGCAACAAATCGCCGCATTGAAAACCGTGCCAACTTTGGTTCAAGCACGGGAAACTGCCTGGAGCCAGGCCTTGGGCGAAACTGCGCGTGCCGATTCAATCAATATTCGCAACTTGAGCGACAGCAACGCCACACTCGAAATTCGCAGGGTATTTCCCGAGCGCAGTATCACAATGAGTACACATGCCGACACAGTGCTGTTGCATACTGGCGAACTGCTCCATGCGCATCAACCCAAACCCATCAAGAGCTTTACCCACTGGATCAACGGCCTGCACTTCATACAGTTTGACCACACTGCACTTCGAGTGCTGTACGTGGTGGGTGGTTTGTTGGGTTGCCTCATGATTCACACCGGTTTTTTGTTTTGGCTGGAGTCGCGCCGCGTTCAACACCACAAGAAAAAACTGCCAGGCTTTACCGTGGTTCAAGCCCTGACTGTGGGCGGCACTGTCGGCATGATGATTGCCACTGCCGCGTATCTTGTGGCAAATCAGCTTCTTCCCAACCAACTTCCTAACCGCGCAACCACCGAAACATGGGTGTTTTATGGCGTGTGGGTACTCGCGATATTCTGGGCTTTTGTCAACGCCGTCCGATTCAAACGGCTGCAAAACCAGGCAGCCGCGCACCGCAGCAGCCAGTGGTTTCAACCCACGGTTGTGTTCACAGCCCTGTGTGCGCTGGCTTGGCTGCTCAATCAAATCAACACAGGTGGCATGTTCGCAGCCGCCCTTGATCAAGGGGACATGAATTCACTGGCCATCGACATGGGTTTGCTTCTCATGGTTGCAATGGGCACATACACGGCTTGCAAAATAGTCACTCCCAACGAGGCTTTTGAATGCACCTAACCCTACAAGTTGCGCTGGCTTTTTCGCTTCTGTTTTCAGGTTTGCTGTTGATCGCACTTTCACAACAGGCGCATTTTCGTCATCGCCGTTGGGCTGGACGTTGCAATGCGATTGGCTTACGTTCAGTGGGGGCACGCCGCACCGCTGGCCTGCTCGCCTTGCTGCTAAGCGCAATCACACTCAGCTTCATGCAAGGAATAGCTTTTGGATTGGTGGTGTGGGTCATGGCAACGGCGGCACTGGCCGTTGTTTTGGCATGGGTGCTCGCCCGGTCAAGTTAGGCGGTCGCTTGTGTTGTAGGCGTATAATTGCCCCACATTCAACACGAGCTATAGTCATGACCACCCGTTTTGCCACCACCGCCCTCTTGCTGCTGGCCAGCTTTGCAGCAAACGCACAAAGCAATACAACACCCACCACAGTCGACATGGCCAACCGTGTTCAGGCTTGTGTGGCCTGTCATGGCGCCGAAGGCCGCGCCAGCGCAGAAGGTTATTACCCGCGTATTGCCGGCAAACCGGAAGGCTACCTGTACAACCAGCTGATCGCATTTCGCGATGGTGGCCGTCAACATGCCGCCATGAACGGCATTGTGCAACACCTGTCGAACGACTACCTGCAGCAAATGGCGAGATACTTTGCTGCGCAAAATCCACCCTACCCTGCACCCGTAAAAAGTACAGCCTCAGCCGCAGAACTTGAGCAAGGCAAACGTTTGGTATTCGACGGTGTTCCATCAAAAAAAATTCCTGCCTGCGCGGCCTGCCACGGACAAGCACTGACCGGAGTTGAGCCCTATACACCAGGCTTGCTGGGTTTGCCACGCGATTACCTGAACGCGCAACTGGGCAAATGGCGCAACGGGCAGCGCCAAGCCGCCGACCCTGATTGCATGCACGCACTGGTGAAAGCACTCAGCCCCGAGCAATTGAATACAGCAACAGCTTATTTGGCCGCACAGCCAGTACCTGAAAACCCAAAAGCCGCACCGGCCAACAGTATTCAGTTTCCTTTGAAATGCGGCACACACACCACCACAGCAGTGCCCGGTAACAACAATGTATCGACAGAGCCGATCGCATTGAATGTGCTGTCAGCGCAAGAAAAACGCGGCGCCTATTTGGCGCGTTTGGGCAATTGTGCCGGTTGTCACACAGCCAATCCCAAAAAACCTTATGCTGGTGGCCGCGCCATCGAAACACCTTTCGGCAAAATTTACAGCACCAACTTAACCCCCAATGCCGAGCACGGATTGGGCAGCTGGACTGCAGATGATTTTTACAAAGCCATGCACAGTGGTGTCTCGAAAAATGGCGACTACCTTTACCCGGCATTTCCCTACACCGATTACACCAAAATGAGCCGGGCTGAAGTCGATGACTTATTCGCTTACTTAAAGCGCCTGCCCGCGATTGCTCAAAAAACACCCAAGCCTTCCTTGCAGTTTCCCTTCAACCAGCGCCCACTTCTGGCCGTGTGGCGAGCACTGTACTTTACTGAGGGCGAATTCAAACCTGATACCACGCAAACAGCACTGTGGAATCGAGGGGCCTACCTGATCAACGGCCCAGGACATTGCGCGGCTTGCCACACACCACGGAACACTTTGGGTGGATTGAAAGACAAACTGAATTTAAGCGGTGCCACCATTCCGGTACTGGACTGGTTTGCACCAGCGCTGAACAATCACTCCCTGCACGGTCTGGGCAAATGGAGTGAAAGCGACATTGCCCAGTACTTGCAAAGCGGAGTTAACCGGCATGCCGCAACATACGGCCCCATGGCCGAAGTGGTGGCGCACAGTCTGCAATTTGCCACGGCCGCCGATATACAAGCCATGGCGGTGTACCTTAAAAGCCTGCCGCCACAAGCCCCATCGGAAAAAGAATCGACAGGCCTTGGGCAACGTACCTTGCTGCCACTGATGCAGCGGGGCGAAAACATTTACACCAACACTTGCGCGGAATGTCATGGCAAGCAAGGAGAAGGGAAAGCCAATCAGTTCCCGGCCTTGGCGGGCAATGTGAATGTGATTGCACCCAACCCGGTCAATGCCATTCGCATGGTGCTGAATGGCGGGTTTTCACCCAGCACGCAAGCTGCGCCCTACCCACATGGCATGCCACCTTATCGTGTCGAACTGAGCAACAACGACATTGCAGCGGTGGTCACTTACATTCGCCGAAGCTGGGGCAACACGGCCAGTGGTGTTGCGTCTGTCGAAGTGGACAAACAACGCGGCCAGTAATAAAAAAAGCCGGTGACGAATTGCTTCCCCCACCGGCTTTTGGACCTTGCATCAAGCGATTAGAAATCAAGCTGCATTTCTACCAGCAACATACGCCCAGGTGCGGGTACGCGACCGGTTGTGCTTACGTCCACACCCCGGAAGAAGTACTGTTCGTCAAACAGGTTATTGATCCCAAAACCAAGATTCATGTTCTTGCCTTGCCCAATCGGGAAATCACGCCCCACGCGCATGTTCACCAAAGTGTAGGCGGGCAATTCACCAGCACTGCCGTTGGCAGTTTCAACCTGTGTGTTGGCTGAATCACTGAAGCTTTCAGAAACATACAGGGCATTTGCGTTGGCCGTCCAATTGCCAAACTTGTACACCGCATCCAACCCCAAATGGTGCGTGGGTGCATTGCGAAGTTCCTTGCCTTGATCAGCGCCCGACAATTGCTCCGTATCCAGATAGGTATAACTCATTCCCAGTTCAGTTTGGCTGTTCAGGTTCCAGCGACCTTCCAGCTCAACGCCTTCTTGGCGTGTTTCCCCCAGGTTGCGGAATGCGCCTGTATCGAAAACGATCTGGTCTTTGTAATCCACCCGGAACAGCGTTGCCGCAATATTGGCTTGCGGGTTGATCTGCCAGCGTGAACCGATTTCGTAGTTCTCGGCGGTTTCATTGCCCACATCACCACCGCGCGTCACCTGTGCCGTTTGCACCGGCACCAATGAACGCTGCGCATTGGTAAATACGAACACATCTTTCGTGGCCTGGTAACCCACAGTCAAGCCAGGCAACCATTCATCGGGGTTGTTCTGAAACTCGGTACCGGTATTCAAATCACGGTAGCGGGTTTCAACATCTTCATAACGAATGCCCGGCGTTACTTTCAAACGATCGTCCATCAATCCAATGGTGTCGCTGACGTAGTAAGCCATCGCCTTGGTGGTAAAGTCCCAGCGGCGGAACGGATTCACTGCCCCTGTTGCAAGCGTGGTGCGGCTTACATCAAAGCGCACATCTTCTTCAACAAAACGCGCACCTGCAATCACTGTGTGGTTGGCTATCTGCTTGGTGAACCTTGGTTCCGTGCCATGCACACTGAACACGCGTGGGGAATCGAGAACAAACGCTGGCGTTTGTGCTGGGTCATCCGAGAAAGTGGCTGACTGGCTGAAGAAGAACGTGCGATTTGCTTGGTGCGCAAAATTGCGCCATGTCAGCTTGAAATCGTCGGAAAACGAATGATTCCAGGTGAAAGTGCCGCGCCACATGTCTGCGTCGTACGCATCAAAAGGCTTTTGCGACTGGTTTGGGTTTTGATCATAGGCAGCTGGGCTTAAGGCACCAGGCAATTCAGCCTTCACTTCGTAATACTGCAACTGCGCTTTGAAATCGTTGTTGGGGTTCAGGTAGTACTCGCCATCCACAATGAAGTTACGCACTTCGGTGTCTGAACGATCACGCTGGCCCTTGCCATCCACAATGTTGGCCTGAAATTGCAAGCCAAGGTCTTCACGCACAAAACCACCAATTCGGTAGTAAGTGTCGGTCAGCATGTTGCCAGTTTCTTCGGAAATTTGAAGGCGCTCGCGGAAGGTCTGGCTGGTTTTCGCGGGAATGGGCTTGGTCACCAAATTCAGCACACCGCCCACGTTGTTCGGCCCGTAATGCACGGCAGCACCACCCCGCACCAAATCTACAGCTTCAAGGCTGGGCAATGTAACGGGAAATAGCGACAGGCCCACGTTGGTGTAAGGGCCAATGGCAATCGGGTAACCATCCACCAAAATTTGCAAACGTTCGCTGCGCAAAGGGTTCAAACCACGCACACCAATGTTGGGCAAAATTCCGGTGCCGGTTTCGTCCAGTACTTGAACACCCGGCACACGGCGCAAGGCATCTTCCAGGTTCAAAGCACCACGTTCCTCAAGATCTTCTTTCTCAAGCACCGTGCGCGCACCTGTGTAGGCTTTCACACTTTCCTCGGTGGGTGGACCCAACCAGTCGGATTGGACAGTGACGGGTGCCAGGGTCTGTGCTACTGAAACCCCGCTAAAAGACAAGCAAGCGAGAGCAACCGCCCTCGCGAGACAATCAACCGGTGCGAGTTTGAAATTGATGGAATATTTGCTGTGGACAGGATTAAACATGACAAATTTAGTTATTAATAATTGTTTCTATTATCATTAAATTTGGTATGTAAAAATAACCACTGCCATCAAAACGCGTTAAATATTGAACCCTTCTCTCCAATAAAGTTACACAATCAATTCAACTGCGGTCGATCAACATGGAAGCATCGTCTTCATTTCCCCTTATTGCGTATTCTGGTCGAAAGACACC
>NZ_DFOZ01000020.1:0-13883 GCF_002377005.1 Limnobacter sp. UBA3528
GTGTCTTTCGACCAGAATACGCAGTCATTTTGATGAAGCAGATGAATTGGGTTACCAGCAGGCCTTTGGTGTCAATCAATTGTTGTTTGCCAGGTTGCCTGAAGATGCCTTGTATGCGGCTGCAGTCGGTTTGAATCCCACTTTAATAGTAGACGCTGTTCGAAGGGCGTCGAATATGAGTCTGGTGTCCACCTTTGATTTGCACGCTGACGTTTTTCGTGTGCTGTCAGTACCGGTCAATAGGTTACTTGATCGGAAAACACAAAGTTTTGTGATCGAGTCCGAGGTTTTTGAGGAGCTGATGATTGTCCAGGGAAGGTCTTGGCTGCCACTAAAGAAAAGTGGCAAGGTTCATTCCCTGACTCTTTTGCCGAGTCAGGGTGAGTTGCTAGTCATGGGGCGGCGCCCAAAAGAATATGAGTTTGAGGCTTTGTTGGGCTATCAAGTGAAGTGACTCATGTGTTCTCGAGAAAGGCTTGCGTAATTGCCAGCCACGCCGTAACACCCAGTGGGAGTATTTTGTCGTTGAAGTCGTAGCTTGGGTTGTGCAAGGTGCACGGCCCTATGCCATGCCCATGGGTGCGGTGTCCGCCATCTCCATTGCCGATCCACAAGTATGCTCCGGGTTTGTGTTGAAGCATAAAGGCAAAGTCTTCTGCACCCATGGTCGGTGGAAGATTGGTGTGAACCGCCATTACTTCCGGTATTTGTTGTAACGCATTTTTCGCCAATTCGGCCATGTCAGCTGAATTGATGGTGGGCGGATACTTGCGCTCAAATTCCATTTCAGCGGTGGCACCAAAAGCGGCACAAAGCTCGGTGCTCAGCTTTCTCATGTGCTGCTCAATCAGGTCCAGTGTTTCAATACTGAAGGTACGGACGGTGCCTTGCAATACCGCATGATCGGGTATCACATTGATTGCTTCGCCTGCTTGAATCTGGGTGACTGACAATACTGCGGGTTCCACAGGTTTGCAGCTTCTGCTAACTATGGTTTGAAACGCGAGAATAAGTTGTGCTGCAATAACTACAGGGTCGATACCCAGATCGGGCATGGCTGCATGCGCACCTTTGGCTTGAATTTTTACTGAAAATTCATTGCTGGATGCCATGACCGCTCCAACGTGTGCTGCAAATTCACCTTCTTGCAAGCCAGGCCAGTTGTGCATGGCAAATACTGCATCGACTGGGTAGCGCTGAAAAAGTCCATCGTCGATCATGCGTTGTGCTCCGGCCCCGCCTTCTTCTGCCGGTTGAAAAATAAGCGCAACACTGCCCTTGAAGTTGCGATTTTCAGCAATTTCCTGGGCGGCACCCAACAGCATGGCCACGTGACCATCATGGCCACAAGCGTGCATTTTGCCGGGGTGGCGAGACGCGTGAGGAAATTGGTTCCGTTCCTGGATGGGTAAAGCATCCATGTCGGCTCGCAGACCGATCATTTTGCCTGGTCCCTGAGTTCCTTGAATCAGGCCAACCACACCAGTGCGTCCAATCCCGGTTTCCACTGCGTATCCAAGTTCAACAAGTCGCTTGGCGACAATGTCAGCGGTACGGTTTTCTTCGTAACGCAATTCGGGGTGGGCGTGGATGTCTCGACGGGTATTGACCCAGGATTCAATTTTGCTCGGATTCACAACAAACTTCGCTGGTTGGTACAGGCGTTAAGAATCGCAGGTTTTGCTCTCCGTGGCAATCACCGTGCTTTACTATGAATGTTCTTCACACGAGGTAGGGCAGGAATGATTCAGCGAAGTGCGTTGGTGGGCTGGATGCTGGCTTGCATTTTTCTATTGAATGCTTGCAGCACGGGGGCTTACTTTTGGCAGGCCACAACTGGTCACTTGAAAGTCTTGGCTGCCGCAGAAACCATAGACGACATATTGTCTCGTCCTGATGTTCCCGAGAAATTACGGAATCAATTGCAGCATGTTCAGGAAATTCGGGAATTTTCGGTGGCTCACTTGGTGCTTCCTGACAATCGCAGTTATCGGACTTATGCTGACTTGAATCGTGCCTATGCCGTATGGAATGTGGTCGCTTCCCAGTCTGACAGTTTGAGTTTGGAGACATGGTGTTTTCCGCTATTAGGTTGTATTTCTTACAAGGGATTTTATTCAGAGTCCAGTGCAGTGGACCTTGCGGATACCTTGCGTAAACAGGGTTTGGATGTCGCAGTTTTGGGTGTGCCTGCGTATTCAACCTTGGGTTTTACGCCAGACCCGGTTTTGAACACTTTTGTGAATTATCCAGCAGGTGAATTGGCTCGTCTGGTTTTTCATGAACTTGCACATCAGGTGGTTTATATCGCCGACGATTCGATGTTCAACGAAAGTTTCGCCACGGCAGTCGAGGAGTTGGGAGTGGTTGCCTGGCTGGCTGAGCCAGGGCGGGAGGCGTTGAAGACTCAATACGAAATATTCGATTCGCGCAGAAACGCTTTCAGACTGATGCTGGCGAAGGCCCGCGATGATCTGGAGCAAATTTATGAGAACCGCAACAAGTTGGACAAACAGCATGTTTTGAGATTGAAAAAAATGCGTTTTGATCAGCTATTGGCCGATTACGCGGCGTTAAAAGATTCTTGGGGTGGATGGGCTGGTTATGACCGGTTCATGGCTGAAGATTTAAACAATGCGAAGTTGGGCGTGTCGGGTTTGTACACTCAATATGTGTCTGCATTCAAATCCTTGCACAGGCTCTGTGATCAAAGTTTTTCACGTTTTTATGCCGCAACCGAAGCATTGGGTGAATACTCTCGCGATCAGCGTGAAAGGGTGCTGACCGAGTTGCAACTAGGCGAGCCCTTGTCTTTTGGCTTCAAATGTTTATGAAAGCAGGCAGTGGCCGTTCTTCAATACAGGTCTGCCATCTTCGAACACCAAAAAAGATTGGGGTTCAAAAGGTGTCCAAATTTCGTCGTCAGTGAGCGCAGCGGTTGCAATCACCGCGACTCGATCATTCTGTGTGGTCACGGCACCAAAGTCGACTTGGATGTCGCAGTCGACCAAATGTGCGGCTTTAAATGGATGCGCGCGAACAATGTACTCAAGCTTTGTGGAACAGTGTGTATACATCGCTTCGCCGTTGGACAGCAGCATGTTGAATGTGCCGTGTTCCGCGATCTTGGAACACACCGGGCGGAGTACCTCATCCACTTCAGCGACACTGGGGCGGTTGTTCGCAGTGCGGTAGCCGAATTTGTTTTTCAGGGTTTGCAGCAATAGGCAGAATGCGAGTTCGCTGTCAGTTTCACCAATGGGCAAAAAGTCGCCTTGAAGACTTGGGTTGAAATCTTTCAGATCGCCGTTGTGCGCAAATACCCACGCCTGCCCCCAAAGTTCTCGAATGAACGGATGGCAGTTTTGGAGTTTAACCTGTCCGACTGTGGCTTTGCGTATGTGGGAAATCACGTTGTAAGAGCGGATTGGGTAGTTTCGGATCAATTCCGCCACTGGCGAATCGGATGCGGGGCGATGGTCGATGAAGCATCTTGCCGCAGAGTCCTCAAAAAATGCGATGCCCCAGCCGTCTGCATGTTCATCGGTCAGGCCGCCTCTTTTGGCAAAGCCTTCAAACGAAAATTGGATGTCGGTTGGCGTGTTGCAGTTCATGCCGAGCAATTGACACATGGTTTAATTGGTAAATTGTTGATTAATTGATTTTTTATTTTAAGAGACTTTTCATGTCTGAGAAGGATGATTTTTACAAAGACCTTTTAACTGAGGTTTTTGATGTGGGTGTTTTGGCAGCGCAGCCCGATCAAGCGTTGAAGGAAGCCTGGCAAGAGCAAATCATGCCTTGGTTGAGCCAACTGGCCCCAGAGAGAGAGCGGGTTTGGGTTTTTGGGGCGGGCAAGGCAGCTGCATCCATGGCCAAGGCCTTGGAGGGTGTGGTTGGCTCAACAGAGAAACTGCAAGGTTTTGTAGTAACCCGGCGTGGACATGAGGTTAAAACTTCGACCATCGAAGTGGTTCAGGCGGCGCATCCTGTGCCGGATGAAGATGGTCAACGTGCTGCGCGCAGGCTGCACAAAGCCATTTCGGAGGTGCCCTCTAGTGACGCAGTAATCGCGCTGGTGTCGGGGGGCGGTTCAAGTTTGCTCAGTGTGCCGGTTCGCGACATTCCTTTTGTTGATTTACAGCAGTTGAACCGAGCTTTGTTGGCCTGCGGTGCGCCGATCGACGAAATGAATATTGTGCGCAAGCATGTGACCCAAACATTGGGAGGGCAGTTGGCGCAAATTTGCCGTGCACCCGTGTTTCAGTTGCTGATTTCGGATGTGCCGGGAGATGACCCTTCATCGATTGCATCGGGTCCGTTCAGTCCGGATGAGAGCACATTCCACGACGCCATGGAGGTGATTAAGCGGTGGGCAGTGCAAGTACCACATTCGATTGCCAGATATCTCGAGAAAGGGGTAAAGGGTACCGTGCCTGATACTCCCAAGCGCAGTTCGCTGGTTTTTCGCAAAGTGAAAACCCATTTGCTGGCCAGCAATTTAAAGTCGTTGAATGCGGTAACCCAGCACCTTGAGGGCAAGGGCTACAAGGTGCTCAACCTTGGCGACACCCTGGAGGGTGAGGCGCGTGATGTGGCACAGGTGCATGCAGCGATTGCAAGACAGGCGGCCATGGGCCAGGGAGGCTGGCCAGAGGCACCCTTGGCCATCATTAGCGGAGGCGAATGCACCGTAACCCTGAACGACACTCAGTTAAGGCAAGCGCGTGGCGGGCGGAATTCCGAGTTTTTGTTGGCCTTGGCTTTTTACCTTCGTGATTTGAACGCGCCCGTGGAGGTTGCCGCAATTGCCGCAGATACGGACGGAATTGACGGGATTGGCGGGCATGCTGGTGCATTGCTGTTGCCCGGCGACAGGCAATTGTGCAAGGCAGCCAAACTTGCCCCTCAGCTGCACTTGGACCAACACACCAGTTACGACTACTTTAAACGCTTGGACCGATTGTTGATGACGGGGCCCACGATGACCAATGTGAATGACTTGAGGATTATTTTGATCGGCAAGCCCTGAGAAATTCTGGGCAATCCGTGTAAGGTAAAATACACATCATTCCGAACTTTATTTGGCCCCAATGATTCAGACTATCCAAATTGCACCGCCCGATGATTGGCATTTGCACCTTCGCGACGGCGAGGCGCTGGAGTGTGTTGTTGCAGCCACGGCGCTGAATTTTCGGCGTGCGATTGTGATGCCCAATTTGAAACCACCCGTGACTACAGTGGATCAGGCTATGGCCTATCGTCAGCGTATTTTGGTTGCAGTGGAGAAAGCTTGTCAGACTGGTTGCTACTCTACTGAAGAGCAGGCGGTCATGCGTCTGTTTGAGCCCCTGATGGTCCTTTACCTGACTGGTGCTACCAGTCCGCAGGAAATTGAGAAAGCCGCCAGCAGTGGGGTGGTCCGTGCAGTGAAGTTGTATCCGGCCGGCGCCACTACGAATTCTGAGGCAGGTGTTTCAGATTTGTTGGGTCAGTGTGGCGCGGTGTTGGAGTCTATGGAGCGTCATGGTTTGCCTTTGCTGGTACATGGTGAAGTGACGGATGCGGATGTGGATGTGTTTGATCGCGAAGCCGCATTTGTAGAGACGGTGATGAAGCCTTTGCGTCGGCAGTTTCCAAATTTGCGCGTGGTGTTTGAGCACATCACCACTGAGCAGGCGGCTACTTTTGTGACTGAGAATTCTGGCCATGATGCGCAGGGCAGGTTGCTGCTGGCTGCAACCATCACACCGCAGCACCTGCTGTACAACCGCAACGCTTTGTTCAAGGGTGGTTTACAGCCCCACTGGTATTGCTTGCCGGTGTTGAAGCGTGAAGTGCATCGCAAGGCGCTGTTGAAAGCAGCAACTAGTGGTTTGCCGCAATTTTTCCTGGGCACAGACAGTGCCCCGCACGCCAGGCATTTGAAAGAAATGTCGTGTGGTTGTGCGGGTTGCTACTCTGCACCTTATGCCATGGCCATGTATGCGGAGGCCTTCGAACAGACGGGGGCGCTGGAGACCACTGAACTGTTTGAAAAATTTTGTAGTTTGAATGGCCCCGCGTTTTATGGTTTGCCTGTAAACGAAGGTGTGTTTGAGCTACAGCGCAGGTCTTTTGAGGTGCCACAAAAGCTGCCTTTTGTCACTGACAGTGGCATTGTGCCTTTGAGGGCAGGTGAGGTGCTGGATTGGACCGTCACCCGCCTTCGGTGACCGTTGGTGGCAAATTTAACGGTTAGTCCTTGGCTATGGCCGTATGGTGAAAACCAGGCCTGTTTCGATTCTCGAATGGATAGCGAGGGTGCCGTCTCTTGCCGCTTGAATGATCTGCGCAATGAGTCTGCCGAGGCTGCACCGGTTTTTGTTCATTCAACCGAAAACCTGGGGGCGATTGACTATGAACGCCTTGTGCACATTGGCCAGATCCCGACAAGAGATATTTCCCACGATTGGTATAACGGCCAAGTGTGGCTTGCCTTTCCCAAAGTAAAGCAACTGATCAATACGCTTCATGTTCAGGATGCTGTCAAATGTGCGGAACAGCCCGGTCGTCTGCCTGCCAATGGTCGAAGTCGCTTGCGCGATGCCCTGACTTTGTTTGATGAAAGCGGCGCGCTTCTGCTGACCACGGAGTGGTCGCTTTGCAATGCTTTGTTGCAGCACGATTGGAGGAGTTTGCTGCTTGATCAGCGAGGAAACTGGGATGCCCGGGCCAAGGTTCTTTTGTTGGGGCATGGCTTGCTTGATAGCATGAGCAAGGCTCACAAAGGTTTGTGTGCAAAGGTGGTGCCGGTGCAGGTTCCTTCGCTTGATATCGAATTACCAGAGTTGCAGCGATTGCTGTTATTTGTGGTGGAACAACTTCGCGCACCTGGTAACTTGAGCCCGTTGCCAGTGATGGGAGTTCCGGGCTGGTTTCGAGATTCTGAGCGACCGGGCTTTTACGACGATTCTTCTGTTTATCGCGCGAAGCCAACACGTGGGATTTCTTCATCTCATGAAAGATTGGCTTTTATTTGGGATGGGTCTACACTAACCCCCGGAAAGTGCGTCGGACAGTCGCTGCCTGAATTTCAGGGAGAGGAAAGTCCGGACTCCAGTGAGCACGGTGCTGGTTAACGACCAGGCGCTATAAGGTTTTGGTGACAAAACTGAAAGCGACGGAAAGTGCAACAGAAAACACACCGCCGATGGAAAGGCAACTTTCACAGGCAAGGGCGAACCGGAGGTGTAAGAGACCCCCGCAGACTTGGTAACAAGGCTGGCTAGGTAAACCCCACTTGGAGCAACACCAAATAGGCGCGCAGGCGCTTTCGGGCGTCAACGGCGCTCCCCGTGCGCGCGGGTAGGTGGCTTGAGCTGAAGAGTAATTTTCAGCCTAGAGGAATGATTGTCACTTTGGCTGCAAGGCCATTGAACAGAATCCGGCTTACAGGCGCGCTTTCTACTTCCCTTCATCAAGATTTAATTCCCAGGCGTTTCTTAAGACATTACTTTCAGTGTTGTCTTTATGCTCTTATTTTTTCAGTCATTTTTTCTGCGTTAATTTCTTCAAAGTGCTTCTAAGTCCTTGGTTGTAAAGCGTTTTCCCGAGAGAACTGCTTGACCACCCATTTCATAATGCGTAAAGTGGTGATTCGTGGGGATTTGTGTGATTTTGTGGGAAATTAATTCGCGTGTATCAGGGCAGTTCTTCCTTATCAATGGATGCAAAAGGGCGCATGAATGTGCCGCAGAAGCATCGTGATGCGCTGCAAACGCAGTGCGAGGGAGCCTTGACGCTTACAAAACACCCCAACGGTTGTTTGCTGATGTTTCCGCGCCCGGTTTGGGAGCAGCATCGAGAAAAAATTGCCGCTTGGCCCATGTCTGCCCGCCCTTGGCAGCGCATTTTCCTTGGTTTTGCAACAGATGTTGAAATTGATTCTGCAGGTCGTATTCTGGTGTCGCCAGAATTGCGGGAAGCGGCGTCACTGAGCAAGGAAGTCATGTTGCTGGGCATGGGTAGTCATTTTGAAATCTGGGATTCCACGCTGTTGAAGGTGGAAGAGGAAAAGGCAATTGCTGCGGGCATGCCTGAATCACTGAACGAATTTAGTTTCTGAAGGTGAGTACCGATGAACACATCCCCGTGCTACTTCAACCCACGGTTGACGCCCTGTTGCACACGCCCGACGGACTGTACCTCGATTGCACCTTTGGCAGGGGCGGACACAGCCGCGCTCTGCTCGAAAAGCTTTCAGCGCAGGGACAGTTGGTGGCTCTTGATCGAGACCCTCAAGCAGTCCGGGCTATGGGTGAAATCAAAGACTCCCGTTTTCGGGGAATTCGCAGCGCATTCGCCGATCTCGAGTCAGCGCTTGATTCACTGGGTATCGATCAAGTGGATGGTGTGTTGATGGATATCGGCGTCTCTTCACCCCAAATTGATCAGGCTGAGCGGGGATTCAGTTTCCGCCGGGATGGTCCACTGGACATGCGCATGGATCCGCAGACTGGAGAGTCCGCGGCCGATTTTCTTGCTCGGGCAGACGCCCGGGAAATCAAAGAGGTGATAAAGAATTATGGGGAAGAACGGTTTGCTGTTCAGATTGCAACAGCGATTGTTGCTCGCCGCACGGAGCGGCCGATCACTACAACACTCGACCTTGCCCAGATCGTGGCAGGGGCAGTTCGCACGCGGGAGCCGGGCCAGGACCCTGCAACGCGCACCTTTCAGGCTTTACGGATTCACGTCAACCAGGAGCTTGCGCAGCTCGAACAAGGTTTAACAGCGGCCTTCAAAAGATTGCGGGTGGGTGGCAGGCTGGCGGTGATCAGCTTTCACTCGCTTGAGGATCGGATCACAAAGCAATTCATCGAAAAGCTGGCGAATCCAAAATCGCAACAAGATGCGCGTTTGCGCAAGCTGCCCTTGCCTGAACCCACGCCGTTGATGAAAAAGCTGGATCGAATCAAGCCGACCAAAGAAGAGTGTGAGTTGAATCCGCGTTCCCGCTCATCCGTGCTGCGTGTGGCAGAGAAGCTGGCGGAATGGCCAGCCAGTTCTTCGGCCGGGGGGGGCACATGGGGCGCCTGAATATTCTGTTACTGGCATTGGTAATTTTCTGCGCCATGTTGGTGGTTGAACAACAGCACACTGCGCGAACCTTGTTTGTTGCCTTGGGTCAAGAGCAGCAGGCTGAACACCAGATAGAAGTGGCTTTTACGCGTTTGCAACTACAGCAAGTGGCCTTGGCCAAAGGTGAGCGTGTGGATGAAGTTGCACGGACAAGACTGGATATGAATCCCCCAGCCCCAGGCTCGGTGGTGTTCATGCAGTTGGAGGGAGGCTTTAAGCGTGAGTAAAGCAGTTCGGTTCGGCGGATCAGAATTGTTGGAAATGCGATTGCCAGCTTGGCGATCGCGTTTTGTTTTGGTGTGTATCTTTCTGGCCTTTGGTGGCTTGATTGCGCGCGCAGCTTACTTGCAGATTATTTCTAATGACTTTTTGCAGGAGCAGGGCGCCAAACGCCTGGAGCGTACGCTTCCACTTCAGGCGAGTCGAGGCAGTTTGCTGGATCGCAACATGGTGGTGTTGGCGCAAAGCGTTCCTGCCCAAGCTGTGTGGTATGACGGCCGCCGGATCGTTGATGCTAAAGATGAAGATTTGCGCAAACTTGCTGCTGTACTCGGCCTGAAGCCAGATCGAATGATTGCCCAGATGCGAAAAGACAGCAAGCGCGCATTTGTTTATCTGGACCGTCAGGTGGATTCCGATGTTGCTGCAAAAGCCAAGGCATTGAAAATTCCTGGTGTTGGGTTTGTGACCGAAAGCAAGCGCTACTACCCACAAGGGGAGACGATGGCGCATTTGGTGGGTTTTACCAGCATCGAGGACAAAGGCCAAGAGGGCGTTGAACTTGCATTCAATGACAGGCTGACCGGTGAGGATGGCGAGCGCAATGTGTTGCGCGATCGTCTGGGAAATGTGATTGAAGACATTCGCGAATTGCGCCCGCCGGTCAATGGACAGGATTTGGTCTTGTCCGTGGATGCTGATGTGCAATACATCGTGTTGTCTGAACTGAAAAAAGCGGTTGAACAGCACAAGGCAAGGGCGGCAGCGGCTGTAGTACTGGATGCGAAAACCGGTGAGTTACTGGCCATGGCCAACATTCCCACCTACGACCCCAACAACAGGGGGCAGTTGCATGGTGAGAAGTTGCGCAACCGTGTATTCACTGACATGTTTGAGCCCGGTTCAACATTGAAGCCTTTCGGTGTGGCCTTGGCCATGGACCAGGGCAAGGTGAAAGCCAGTACAAAAATTGATACCGGCAACGGTCGCATGTCGATCGGCCCCGCCACAATTAGTGATACAAAGCCGCACGGTGTCATGACTGTTGAGGAAATTATTCAGAAGTCCAGCAACGTGGGGACTTCCAAAATTGTGCTTGAGCTTGAGCGCAAGGATTTGTGGGACTTTTTCAATTTGCTAGGGTTCGGGCAAACTCCCTCAATTGCGTTTCCTGGTTCAGTGGCTGGTCGTGTGCGTCCCTGGAATAAATGGCGCCCCATTGAGCAGGCGACTATGTCGTATGGGCACGGTATTTCTGTGTCCCTGATTCAGTTGGCGCAGTCTTACACCATCTTTGCCAACAAGGGTCACTTTGTACCTGCGTCCTTGATTAAACGTGGGCCGCAAGACCCGGTGGTGTCCCATCGCGTTATCAGTGAGAAGGTTGCTGACAGCATGTTGCATATGCTGGAGTTGGCCTCTGGACCTGAAGGAACTGCGATCAAGGCCCAGGTGCAAGGCTATCGGGTTGCCGGTAAAACCGGTACAGCCCACAAGCAAGAGGGTGGACGGTACGTGAACAAGTATGTCTCGTCTTATGTGGGCCTGGCGCCTGTTTCTGACCCCCGTGTAATTGTCGCCATCATGGTGGATGAACCCAAGAGCGGTGTGTACTTTGGTGGTCTGGTTGCAGCACCAGTGTTCTCGACCATCACGAAAAGCGTATTGACCCGTTTGAATGTACAGCCCGATGCAATTGAATCTACGGAACAGTTGCGCAAGTTTGTGGCGGCACCGGGCGCTGCGGGGAGTCGCTTATGATTAGCGCATACCTGCATTCTGTATCTGAGGTGCTGGCCGAGCTTCATGAGCGCGGCTTTTATGCGGATTGCTCGGGCCTGGTGACGGATCACCGGCGCCTGACAGGACCTCGGGATGTGTTTCTTGCAGTACCCGGTGAAAAATTTGATCCGCGCAATTTGGCAGATGACTTGCTGACAGAGCAGCGTTGTGGTCTTGTATTGGTCGATTACGATGATCAGCGCGCCTACCAAAGCGCCAGTGTATTGCCAGTACTGCATTTGAAAACCATGTTGGCTGACCTGGCCTTTGGTTACTACGAAACCCCAAGCGATGCCATGACAATTATCGCGGTGACGGGCACCAATGGGAAAACCACAGTCACTCGCTGGTTGGCGCAGTCACTTAACCAACTCGGTAAAAAGGCTGCCGTGATCGGTACCTTGGGTTATGGCGAACCTGATCAGTTGAAGGCCCACACCGGTTTGACCACCCCAGATGTGGTGGGTGTTCATCACTTGCTACACGAGTTGCGGCAAGCCGGTTTCGATACGGTTTGTATTGAGGCTTCCTCGATTGGGCTTGAGCAGCGTCGATTGGCTTGTGTCAGCATTGATGTGGCTTTGTTTACCAATTTGTCTCAGGATCACCTTGATTATCACGGGGACATGGCTGCTTATGGCCGCTCCAAAATGATTCTGGCCAGCTGGCCAACTTTGCGATTGGCTGTAGTCAATGCAGATGACTCTTTCGGCGTGGAGTTTTTGGCGCATGTTCAGCACAGAAATATTGATTGCTCTGCTGTCGGGCATGTAAGCACTGCGGACTGCCAAATTGTAAGTGTTGCCCATCAGGAGAAGGGGCAACGGATTGAACTGAAGATCAATGGTGCAATTACCCAAATTGACACGCCCATTATCGGTGAATTCAATGCCGACAACATGGCTTTGGTATTTGCCACATTGGTGAGACTCGGGTATGACGCAAGCGAGGTGAAGAGGGCTTTGGCTGCGGTCACTCCTGCCCCCGGACGCATGCAACACATTGAAGGTGAGCCTGCGGTGGTGGTTGATTATGCACACACTCCTGATGCGCTGGAAAAGACGTTGTTGGCGCTTCGCCCTTTTGCCAACAAGCGTATGGGTAAGCTTTGGGTGGTGTTTGGTTGTGGTGGCGATCGAGACCGCAGTAAGCGCCCCTTGATGGGTGCAGCGGCAGTCGCAAAAGCTGATTTTGTGGTGCTTACGTCGGACAACCCGCGCAGTGAGAAACCTGAAACGATTCTGCAGGAAATTATTGCCGGGATCGACACATCTCGACAGAACAATATTCATGTTGAAGTTGATCGATCGGTTGCGATTGAATTTGCAGTTCGCAAGGCCAATTCTCAAGACGTGGTGTTGTTGGCGGGGAAGGGGCACGAAAGTACACAAACGATCGGTACTCAAGTCATTGCACATTCCGATGCGCAATGCGCATTGACTGCGCTGAGCAAGCGAGGTGCGCATGCTTGAGTTGAACTGGGCCTTTGAACACATTGCGACTGCTTTGAGCAAGTTGCTGATTGCGCAGGTAAACCAGGGTGTGCCGGAGTTACCAAGTGCTGTTCGTCTGATTCAAACAGACAGTCGACTGGTAGAAAAAGGCGATTTATTCGTGTGCCTGATTGGCGAGCGATTCGACGCACATGATTTTGCCGGGCAGGTCATGAAATCGGGTGCCGCGGCATTGGTAACCAATCGAGTACTTGATTTGCCGATTCATCAGTTTGTGGTGAACGACACTCGCCTTGCCTTGGGTGCGTTGGCCAGTGCCTGGCGACAGCAGTTTGATTTGAAAGTGTTGGCTGTTGTAGGCAGCAATGGAAAGACAACCAGTAAAGAAATGCTGGGTGGAATCTGCAAGGCGCAGTGTGGCGACGATCAGGTACTGGTGACCGCAGGTAACTTGAACAACGATATCGGTGTGCCACAAACATTACTAAAGTTGCGGCCTCAGCATCAAATGGCTGTGATCGAAATGGGCATGAATCATCCGGGCGAGATTGATTATCTGGCAGGGTTGGTAAAACCTGATGTCGTGCTGTTGACGAATGCACAGCGAGAGCATCAAGAATTCATGAAAACGGTGCTGGCTGTTGCCAATGAAAACGGCAGTGCCTTTACTCATTTGTCGTCAAATGGTTGTGCAGTGTTCCCGGTAAGTGATGAATTCGATGCCTGTTGGCAAGCGCTGTCAACCGGTAAAAGTACCTTGCGTTTTGGATCCGGTGCCGATTTCGAAATCTTGCCGCCCCGCAGTGATTTCGGGCAATCCGCCGTCGTGCTTCGTGCCTTGGATGCTCCGATCGAATTACGCCCTAACTTTATTGGCGAGCATAACTATGCTAATGCGGCAGGAGCCGCTGCTGCTGCACATGCTGCGGGTTGTACTCATGAGGCGATTCAAGCAGGTTTAAATGCATTTCAGCCGGTGAACGGTCGCCTGCAGGTTGCCCTGAATACGCCGTCGATATTGCTGATCAATGACAGTTACAACGCAAACCCTGATTCCGTGAATGCAGCAAGCAAAGTGCTGGGCCAGCAGGCAGGCAGTACTTTACTGGTGCTCGGTGACATGGGCGAGGTAGGTAATCAGTCAGATGAATACCATGCCGAAGTCGGGAGTTATGCAAAACAGGCTGGCGTCAAGCACTTGTATGCCTTGGGCGATGCGACCACTCACACAGTGCTGGCATTCGGTGAGGGCGCAATGCATTTCAAGAATATAGAAACCTTAATAGAAAACACCATGAATACAAC